>DATLZA010000001.1 GCA_035574235.1 Planctomycetota bacterium
AGGGGAATGGGGCGCTCGCCGGGGTGCCCCGGGCGCCGGGGGGGCGGGGAGGTCCCCGGCGGCCGCGCGCCGGACGGCTTCGGCCTGGTCGGTCGTTCCCAGGGATCGGCGGGTCTGGTGCCCGTTGCGGCATTCCTCGACGTACCAGACGGCCCCCCGCTTGACCACGTGAAGGCCGCGCCGTATCCTGATCCGCAGGTCATTGCCGTGTTCCGGCAAAAATAGGACAGAAAAAGAAAATCCGCGTTAAAACGCACGCCCCCGTAGCTCAGACGGATAGAGCATCGGTTTTCTAAACCGAGGGTCCCAGGTTCGAATCCTGGCGGGGGTACCAGGGACGTGGCCGGCCGGGGCGCGACCCGAACCGGCTTCGGCGCCCTCATGGAATGGGCCGTCGGCCCCTCCGCCCATCTTGCAAGAAAAGCCTGAGGACGGGAAAGATCTGTCGTTTCTTTGCTACGCCCAAGCCCCGTCCGGCGGTATGATTGTAACGGAGCGGGGCCGATCGGATACGGATTCCCCATCCGTCCATGGACGAACGATTCACCGAAATCGGCGGAGCCGCCCACCAGCTGCCGACGACCTCGCATACCGCCCTGGCGGTCCTGCGGGAGGGGGATCCCGCCCGCCGAGAGGCGGAACTGGCTCGCCTGGCCCAGCTCTACTGGAAACCGGTCTACGCCCTGATCCGGCGCTCCTGGGCCGCCACCAACGAGGACGCCAAGGACCTCACTCAGGATTTCTTCGCCGAAGTCGTCTGCGGCAGCCCGTTCGCCGAGCGTTATACCCCCGAGCGCGGAAGCTTCCGCAGCTACCTCAAGGGCGCCCTGCGCAATTTCCTGGCCAAACGCTCCCGCGACGCCTCCCGCGAAAAGCGCGGCGGCCACGTCTCCCACGTCAGCCTCCAGATCCAGGACGCCGACCTTCAGGAGGTCCTGCCGGACGCCGAAGCCCTCGGTCCCGAGGAGGCCTTCGACCGCGCCTGGCGCTCCGTGGTCCTGGCCCGCGCCACGCACCTCCTCCGCGAGCGCCTCGCCGCGCAAGGAAAATCCCTCTACTTCGAAGTCTTCCGCCGCTACGACCTTGAATCCGACGGCGAGGGCGCGTCCTACGAATCCGTGGCGCGGGACCTCGGGCTGAGCGTGGACGACGTGAAAAACTACCTCACCCGAAGCCGCGAGGAGTTCCGGCGCGCCGTCCGCTCCGTCCTCTGCGAATCCGTGGCCGGCCCCGAGGACCTCTCCGCCGAGTGGGAAGCCCTCTTCGGGAGTCCCTGAGCGATGAATCCGCGCCCGGGCGCCCCCCTCTTCCGCCACCTGGGCGACGTCCTGCGCGAGGAACAGGAACGCGCCCTGGGCCGGCGCGCCGTCCGCGCCGGCCTTCTCTCCGAAGAGGACCTCGAGCTCTTCTTCCGGGAACGCCGCGACGGCGGCCCCCGCACCCTCGAGGAGTTCCTCCGCGCCCGCGGCGCCGCCCCCGACCAGATCGCGCGGCTCAAGCGCGAACTCGACCGGGACGAATACCTCCTCTTCCGCTCTTCCCGCCTGACGCCGCCCGAAGTCGAAGCGCTTCAGGACGAACCCGACCGCCGCCTGGCCGAGTTCGTCCTCGTCCAGCACCTCGGGCAGGGCGGCATCGGCGACGTGTGGAAGGCGTGGGACACGCGGCTGGGACGCTGGGTGGCGATCAAGCTCCCGCGACCCACGCCCGACCAGGAAGCCGCCTCCCGCCGCTTCAGCCGCGAAGCCCTCGCCGCCGCGCGCCTGTCGCACCCCAACATCGTCGCCATCCACCGCGTGGCGGAAGAAGCCGGCCGGTGCTTCATCGTCATGCAGTACGTGGAAGGCCGCACCCTCGCCGCCGCGCGGCCCCCCCTCCGCGAGGCGCTCGAGATCCTGCGCGACGTGGCCCGCGCCGTGCACTACGCGCACGAACAGGGCGTCGTCCACCGCGACCTCAAGCCCGGCAACATTCTTATCGCGCGCGACGGGCGGCCGTTCGTCCTGGACTTCGGCCTGGCTCACCTCGAGGAGGCCGCCGGAGCCGCGTCGCGCGAAGGATTCGTGGCCGGCACCGCCGCCTATATGTCCCCCGAGCAGGCCCGCGGCGGCCCGGCCTCGCGCGCCCGCCCCACGGACATCTACTCCCTGGGCGCCACGCTCTACGAGGCCGTGACCGGCCGGCCCCCCTTCGAGGGCGGATCCTTCGCGGAGATTCTCCAGAACGTGCTCCATCAGGACCCGCCGCCCCCGCGCCGCCTCCGCCCCGAGCTGCCCCGCGACGTCGAAACCGTGATCCTCAAGGCCATGGAGAAGGATCCCGCCCGGAGGTACGCGAGCGCGCTCGAGATGGCCGAAGACCTCGAGCGGTGCCTGCGCCGGGAACCCGTGGCCGCCCGCCGTCCTTCCGCGCTCCGGGTCTGGGCCTCCCGGATCCGCCGCTCGCCGCGCCTCGTGGCCGCGCTGGCGGCCGGCGGGCTTCTGGCTTCCGCCGCGGGCTTCTGGGAGGCGCGACGCGTCGCGCGCCGGGACCACGAGCGGGCCATCCGCGAAACCTGGAGGGCGTCCCTGGCGCCGGTCCTCGCGCTCCGCCGCGCCGGCGCCAACGAACGCATGGCCGATCTTCTGCCGGCCCTCGAGTCCTCCTACCGCCAAGCCTCCCAGAGCGCGCCCGACCTTCCGGAAATCGATTACGTCATGGGCCGCATCTACCGGACGCTCCTGGACGAGGCGCGCGCCCGCGAGTTCCAGGAGCGGGCCCTCGCCAAGGACCCCTCCTACGCGCCGGCCCTGTATGAAGGGCTCGTCCTGGCCGCCTTGGCACGCGATCGCGCGGGCGTGGAATCGTGGGCCGAACGGCTTCGCGAAATTCTCTCCACCCGCCCCGACGCCCTCGACGAAGCGCGCGTCCGCGCCGCCCGGGGGCTGGCGGCCTTCTTCCGCGCCGAGGAGGCCCTCGCCCGCGAAAACCTCCGGCGGGCCGTCGAGCTCGATCCCGGCCTCGAGGAGGCGTGGGAGGCGCTGGCCCGCTCGTGGCTTCTCGGAGTGACGTGCTTTTCGCCCCCCGGGGATCAGGAGGAAGCCTGTCAGATGAGCGAGGAGACCTTCGGCCGCGCGATCGCGCACGACCGGGGATACGCTCCCCATTGGGCGGGACGGGGAGAGGTGCGCACCTTCCGGGGACGCCTCAAGTCCGAAACCGGACGCGATCCGCAGGCCGACTTCCAGGGCGCGGAAGACGACTTCGCCCAGGCCCTTCGGCTGGCGCCGTCCGCCGCGACGTATCGCGCGCGGGCCGAGCTTCGGCGCCGGGCGGGGCTTCACCGCATGGAGCTCGGGGGAAATCCCCTTCAGGACTTTGCGGAGGCGGAAGCGGACCTCGAGCAGGCGGCGCGGCGGGATCCCGGACCGGAGGCGCACGTCCCGGCGCGGGCGTTCGTCGCCGCGGGGCGCGCGCGCTTCCGGCAGGAACGCGGCGAGAGCGCCCTCGAGGAGATCGAAGCGCGCCGGGGGGAACTTCAGGGGCTCGTGTCGAGGGAACCGTGTCCGCCGGAGGCATGGAAGGCGTGGGCGATCCTGGCCTTCCACCGGGCGCTCGATTCCGCGGCGGCCGCCGGCCCCGACGCGCGCGAGCTCGAAGAAGCGTTCCAGGCGTTCGCGGAGGCCTTGCGGCGCCTTCCGGCGGATCGGGAACTCCGGGAACGCCGGGCCGCGCTTTTTCTCGAGCGCGCCCGGCGGAAGCGGGAGGCCGGGAGGGACGCGTGCGAGGATCTGGCGGCGGCCGATCGCGAGACGTCCGCGGCGCTCGAAGGGGGCGTGTTTTTCAACCGGGCCCGCGTGACGCGTGCGGCGATCCTGCGCCAGTGGGGCCTGCGGGACGCGGCGTCGCGCCGGGATCCTTCGCCGCGCTTCGCGGCGGCTCGGTCGGAACTTTCGGAAGTCCTCGAGGCGAATCCCCTCTTCACGGAGGCGTGGGTGGAACGGGGGAACCTGGAGGCGGACTGGGGTCGCCGCAAGCTCGAGGCCGGCGACCGCGCGCCGGCGCGGGAACATTTCACGCAGGCCATCCGCTGCTACGAGGAAGCGCTGCGCCTGAATCCGTTCCTGCCCGGCGGGCTGCGCGCGCCCCTTCGCGAGGCGCGGCGCTCCCTTCTGGCGACCTACTGACGGATCCGGATTTTCGATCCGGCTACCGGAACGCGCGCCGGAGGGGTAAACAACCTTCGGAGCCAAGAACGATCAAGGTGGGGGGCGATCGTATGCAAAGCACGCTTCGTCCGGCGCGTGCCGGCCGCTGGCTGGCCGTGGCGCTGGCGGCTTCGGGCCTGGCCTGGAGCGCCCAGGAAGGCGACCGCAAGGAACCTTCCGCCGCCGTCAAGGTGAGCTACGACAAGCAGATCCGCCCCATCTTCCAGGCTCATTGCTTCGGGTGCCATCAGCCCGCCAAGGCCAAGGGCGAGTACGTCATGACGTCCTACGACCGCCTTGTGGCCGGCGGGGAATCCAAGGAGAAGGCGATCGTCCCCGGGAAGCCCGATGAAAGCAACCTCGTTCTCCTGATTACCCCCGACAAGAAGGGCGAAGCGGAGATGCCCAAGGGCAAGAAGCCCCTCTCCGCGGCCGAGATCGAGCTCGTCCGCCGGTGGATCGCCGAAGGGGCGATCGACGACACGCCGGAAAACGCCCGCGCGCGGTACGACGTGGACCGGCCTCCGGTGTACACGCTTCCGCCCGTCATCACCTCGATCGACTTCTCCCCGGACGGTCAGCTCCTGGCCGTGGCGGGATTCCATGAGGTGCTCCTCTGGAAGGCGGACGGCTCCGAGCGCGTCGCCCGCCTCGTGGGGCTCTCCGAGCGCGTCCAGTCGGTGGCCTTCTCGCCGGACGGCAAGCGTCTGGCCGTGGCCGGCGGCCGGCCCGGGCGGCAGGGCGAGATCCAGATCTGGGACGTCGAGAAACGCCGGCTCGATCTTTCCGTGCCCGTGACCTACGACACGGTCTACGGGGTGAGCTGGTCTCCCGATGGGAGCAAGGTGGCCTTCGGCGGGGCGGATCACGCCACGCGGGCGATCGACGCCAAGACGGGCGCGCCGGTGCTCTTCAACTCGGCTCACACGGACTGGGCCCTCGGCACCGTCTTCTCCGTGGACGGTTCGCATCTGGTGGCGGTGGACCGGGACGGCGCGGTCAAGCTCATCGAGGTGGCCACGCAGCGGTTCGTGGACAACGTGACGTCGATCACCCCCGGGGCGCTCAAGGGCGGCGTGCAGGCGGTGGCGCGGCATCCTCAGCGGGACGAAATCGTCATCGGCGGCTCGGACGGGCAGCCCAAGGTGTACCGGATCCACCGGCTCGTGGAGCGCAAGATCGGCGACGATTCGAACCTCATCCGGGAGCTGCCGCCGATGAAGGGGCGGGTGTGGAGCGTGGCCGTCAGCCGCGACGGCAAGCGCATCGCCGCCGGCAGCGGCCTGGACGGCAAGGGCGAGGTCGCGCTTTATTCCTACGAGTTCGACACGTCCCTTCCCGACCCGATCAAGGCGATCATGCGCAAGGAAGTGTTCAACCGGAGCGCCCAGGAGAAGGAGCAGCTCGAGAAATATCATAAGGAAGGCGTCCAGCGTCTCTGGAGCGTGCCGGTCGAGGCCGGAATCGTCTACGCGGTGGCGTTCCGTCCGGACGGCCGCGAGGTCGCGGCGGCGGGGGCGGACGGAAAGGTGCGGTTCCTGGACGCGGCGACCGGGAAGGTGGCGCGGGAGTTTTCGCCCGCGCCGGTGACGGAAGGGAAGGCGGCGGCCGCGGCGGCCGGCTACGGCGGTCCCGTGTCCCGGGCGGACGAACGGACGGAAACGGAATCGCTCCCGCCCGGCGCCCGGCCGGCTTCGCTCGAGGTGGCCCCGGCGTCGGTGGCGCTTTCGGGCGCGTTCGACTACGCGCAGCTCGTGGTGACGGCGCGCCTGGAGACGGGCGAGCGGGTGGACGTGACGCGGGCGGTCGAGTTCGCGGTGGCGGGGGGAGTGGCGGCGGTGACGCGGGGGGGGCTCGTCGAGCCGCGCGCGGAAGGACGCGGGGAGCTGCGCGCGTCTCTGGCCGGAAAGAGCGTCGCGGTTCCCGTGGTCGTGACCGGCCTTTCGGAGGAGCCCCGGCCCGATTTCATCCGTGACGTCAACCCCGTTCTGAGCCGGGTGGGCTGCAACGCCGGGACGTGCCACGGCGCGGCCAAGGGCAAAAACGGCTTCAAGCTTTCGCTGCGCGGTTACGACGCCGTCCAGGATATCCGGTCGCTCACGGACGACCTGGCCTCGCGGCGGGTGAACGTGGCGTCGGCCGACGACAGCCTCATGCTGCTGAAGCCCACGGCGGCCGTGCC
>DATLZA010000002.1 GCA_035574235.1 Planctomycetota bacterium
GCGAGACGGCCGGAGCCGCCGCAGGCGTCGCATCGCGCGGAGCCGCCGCAGGCCGCGCAGGAACCGGAGCCCGCGCACGCGGGGCACGCGCGGCCGCCGAATTCGCCCGAGCCCCCGCAGAAGCGACACTCGCCGGCGGCCTCGAAGACCGCGCACGGGGCGCAGCGTCCGGTTTCTCGACAGAAGCCGCAGGGAACCCGCCGGGGAAAGCTCAGCGCTCCGGGGCAGGCTCCCGGGCAGCGATCCTGACCGGGCTCCAGGAGGCGTTCACACGAAGGACAAGCCCAGGCGGCGGCCCGGGTGTCCTCGAGAAAAATCGCTCCGGGAGGCGCGCCCGAGAACCGCACCGCCGCTTCCTTCTCCCCGGCCCCGCAGCCCGTCCAGGCCGCCAGGGCGAGGAGCCATCCCCCGTTCCGCATCCACTTCGAAGTCTACCACGTTCTCCCCGTCCGCCTCAGATCTTGCCCTTCATCCAGTGCTGCGGCTTGGGATAGAACTTCTGAAGCTGGCCGCGCAGGTACTCGAACGCCTCCCGGGGGCTGTCGCACATCCGATACAGGCGGAGATCCTTGGGGCTGACGGTTCCCCAGCGCACGAGGGCGTCCATGTTGAGGAACTCCCTCCAGAATTTCTTTCCGTAAAGGACGATCGGCAGCGGCCGGTCGATCTTTCGGGTCTGAACGAGCGTGAGAATCTCGAAAAGCTCGTCCATGGTGCCGAAGCCGCCGGGGAAGATCACCAGAGCGCACGCCAGGTAGGCGAACCAGAGCTTGCGCATGAAGAAGTAGTGGAACTCGAAAAGAAGCTCGGGGGTGATGAACGGATTGGGCCGTTCCTCCGTGGGCAGGCTGATGGTCAGCCCCACGGTGATCCCTCCGGCCCGTTCGGCGGCGCCTCGGTTGGCGGCTTCCATGATCCCGGGCCCGCCGCCCGAACAGATGACGAAGCGGTTGCCTTGGTTGAGGGATTTGGCCCACGAGGTCAGAAGCGAGGCCAGCTCCGCGGCCTCCTCGTAGTAGATGGACAGCTGCATGTCCATCTCCAGGCGCGCCAGCCGCTGCCGGAGGTCCTTGGGGAGCTTGCCGGTCCCGTACTTCTTCTTCTCTTCAAGCGCCTGTTCGAGCTCCGTCTTGACCGCCACGGGCGGGCGGGCCCGCGCGGAGCCGAAAAATACGATCGTCTCGCGCACGTCGTGGCGCTGAAAGCGCTGAAAGGGCTCGAGATATTCGCACAGAACCCGCACAACGCGGGCATCCCGGCTTTTGAGGAACTGCGGGTTCAGGTAGGCCTTCAGGGGGCGGCGCGGCGTCGCCAGGGGGGCCGGGGCGTCGTTCTCGTCAGCCATCGAGTTTCTCCAAATCTCCCAGGGCCGTCCGGATGAGCGGCCGGAGAGTCCCTTCGCCGAAGTCGAACCGCAGGCCCGCCGCCGCGAAGAGGCCGGGCAGCGGCCGCGTCCATCCCAGAGCTTCCGCCGCGCGGTAGCGCTCGATCGCCCGGCGGCGGTCGCGGCGCGCGTGGAGCCACACCTGGAGGGCTCCCGTCTGGGCGATTCCGTACTCGATGTAGTAGAAGGGCACGCGGAAGAGATGGAGCTGACGGTGCCACGCATAGGCCAGCTCCTCGTCGAGCCCGGTCCAGTCCTCGGCCCCGCCCAGCCGCCTCCGGAGGTCCAGCCATGCGGCGCGGCGCTCCCGGCGGGTGTGGTCGGGGTTCGTGTAGACCCAGTGCTGGAAGGCGTCGATCGTGGCGATCCACGGGTACGTGCTCAGGAGATCCTCGAGGTGTCCCGCGCGGGCGCGATCGGCCTCGGCCGGCGGGTAAAACTCCTCGAGATACGGCTGGCCGAGCAGCTCCATGCCCATGGAGGCCACTTCCGCGAATTCGGTGGGATAGTCGCGGTTGAAGCGCGGCTCCCGATGGCGGCACTGGAGAGAGTGAAACGCGTGGCCGCCTTCATGAAGGAGGGTCTCCACGTCCCGATGCAGCCCCGCCGCGTTCATGAAGATGAAAGGCATCCGCTCGACGGCGAAGACCGTCTGATATCCGCCGGGGGCCTTGCCCTTGCGGCTGTCCAGATCGAGGTAGCCCCGGTCGCGGATGGAAGCGAACATGCGGCCGAAATCGGGGTGGACCTTGCGGAAGATCCGAAGGCATCCGTCCACGAGCTCGGAAATCGTGCGGAAAGGACGCAGCGGCGGGCGCCCCTGGGGATCCACCGCCAGATCCCACGGCCGCAGCCGGTCCACGCCGAGCCGTTTCCGGCGAAGCTCGTGGCGGCGGCGGAGCGCCGGCACGACGACCCGCTCATTGGCGCGGTGGAACCGGACGCAATCGGCCGGGGTGTAGTCGAAACGTCCCTTGGCGCGGAACGCGTAGTCCCGGTAGTTGGCGAAGCCCGCCTGGCGCGCGATCCGGGTGCGAAGGCGCACCATCCGGTCGTAAAGATCCTCGAGCGCCTCCCGATCCCGGAGCCGGCGCTCGGCGATGAGCCGCCAGGCCTCCTCGCGCCGGGCGCGATCGGTTTCCTCCAGGTACCGGGCCATCTGCTGGAGCGTTTGCTCGCGCCCCTCGTAGGTCACGGTCATCGCCCCGGCGATCTTTTCGTAACGCTGGGAGAGCTCCGCGTCCCTGGCCTCGAGGGGAACGTTCTCGTCCCGGTAAATCTCGAATTCGTTCTCGAGGTGCCGATCCATGACGCCGTAGACGGCGCGCGGAAGACGGCGGCGGCGCGGGTGCTCGAGGTAGAGCTTCTTCAGGCGCTGCCACCGGGGCTTGGCCAGGGGCGTGATGACCGTTTCGAAATGGAGGTATTTCTTCTCCTTGGCCCGGTCCGCCGTGTCGCAGGTCATGGCCACGTACCGGCGGCTTCCCTCCTCGGCCAGGACGCTTTCGAGTTCGCTCCAATCGAGAATCCAGGCCTCGAGATCCCGCGTTCCGGCGCGCTTCTCAAGCTCGTCGAAGAGAGGCTCCAGCTTCGACCAGTCGTCGCAGTCCAGGTTCCGCGGCACCCAGCGGAGCGGGAATTCACGATCGAGCTTCATCCGGGGCGGGAAGTATAAACGAACTCGGCCCGATCGGGAACACGAATCGTAGATCCCGCGCCGCGATAACATTCCCGCGCCCGGAGTCTCTTTTCGAAGGAAGGCCGATGATCCGCTGGGCGCTCGCGGGACTGGCGGCCCTGACCGGCGCGGCATCCCAGGATGCCCCGCCGGCGCCCCCGTCCCGGCTTCTCCAGCAGGACGAGCGCGGAGGCGCGCCCCGGCCGGAAGGCTTCGTGGACGACGACCGCCGCGTGGTCCTGTCCGCCACGGTCGCCGCGGCGCCGGACGGACGTTCGCCGATCCGCCTTGAAGCGAAAGTCAAGCCCCAGGGCGTCCTCTTCGACGGTTTGGGAACCCTTCAGGGGACGCCGGTCACGACTCCAGCGGGCCTCTCCGAGGTCTTCGTCGAAAACCTCAGCGACGGTCCCTACCACTGGCGCGCCCGCGCCGTGGACTCCAGGGGCGCGGCCTCCGAATGGGTCGAGTTCGATCCCGATCCGGTGCCCGACTTCGTCATCGCGGCCGGGAACGGCCCGCCGCCGCCGGGTCCCCCGCCGGATCCCGCGCCGCCGGCGCTTCTTTCGCAGGCCGACCGTCCCGGGGGATTCGCCGCGCCCCCCGGTTTCGCCGGCCCCAGCTCCACCTGGATCTTTCGCGCCGCCGTCTCTCATCCCGAGGGGTCCTTCGCCCACGTCCAACTCGAAGTCGAAATCGAACCCGCCGGACGGCCTTTCGACGGCTCGGGAATCCTGACGGGCCATATCCCGGATGCGGCGACGCCCTTGTCGCAGACCCTGGCGACCGATCTTGTCCCCGGAAGTTACCAGTGGAGGGCGCGCGCCGTGGACCGCGCGGGGCGCCGTTCCGCGTGGGTCGAGTTCGAGCCCGGCGGAAGCGGCCCCGATTTCGTGGTCCTGCCGCGCCCGGCGGGTCCCCCGGCCACGCCTCCGCCGCTCCCCTCCTCTCCGGCCCAAGCCGACCGACCGGGAGGCGATCCGCGCCCCGCCGGGTTCGCCGACGACGACGGCCAGGTCGCGCTCCGGGCGCTCGTCACCGGCACGGCGATCCCTCTCTTTCTCCAGGTCGAAGTGAAACCCGACGGAGTTCCGTTCGACGGCTCCGGCCTTTATACCGGAACCCCCGTCATCGGCGCGGGCTTTTCGGAGGCGGCGGCCGCGGGTCTCCCCGACGGCGCCTACCGCTGGCGTGCCCGCTCGGTGGACGGCACGGGCGCCGTTTCCGGCTGGATCGTTCCCGGAACCGGGCCGGGGCCGGACTTCCGGGTCGAACGGCGCGCCCCCGCGCCGCCGCCGGGATTTCTCGAAGGAGATGGGGACGACGATCTTTGCGGGCTGCTGGGGGTGGAGTTCCTGCCGCTCCTGCTGCTCGGCCTGCGCCGCCGGTGTCCTATTTGGCCTCGGCGTCGGGCGGGGACAGAACCTCGGTGATCCGCACGGCGAGATGGTCGTTGAGAACGAGCACTTCGCCTCGGGCGACCAGCCGATCGTTGACGTAAACCTGAATCGGATCGGAAATGGCGCTGTCGAGTCCCACGACCGAGCCGGGCCCGAGCTTCAGAATGTCCTGCACCGTCATGCGCGCGCCGCCGAGCTCGATCCGGACCTGAACGCTGACGTCGCTCAGAAGGTCGAGGCCGGCCTCCGGGCGCGGGGCCGCGGCCGGAACGAGCGGCTCGAGGGGCACCGGCTGCGGAGCGGGGTCGGCGAGGGGCGCCGCCGGCGGCCTGGTTCCCCCGGCCCGAGCGGGGTCCACGCCCAGCGCCTTCATCAGCTCGTCGATGTCTTCCGGTCGGGGCGGTTCGGGCATACGCATTCACCCGCGGCGCGCGGGCACCTTGCTCTCCGGGAAGATTACCTTGAGGATCACGTCCTGTCCACCGCCGGCGCCCCCGAGCTCGGCGTTCAGCCGGGCCTTGATCTCCGCCTTGAGGGCCTCGAGAACGCCGGGGCGGCGAAGTTCCCCCTCCGGCTTGGCGTAGACGATCTCCGTCGACACGATGTCGCGCAGCAGGTTGCGGCGCCGCTCCACCTGGGCCTTGACCTGCGCCAGATCGCCGCGCCGGGGGTTAAGGACGAGCGCCACGTGAATCATGAACTCCTCGCGCAGAAGTCCGGACGCATCCGCCGCCAGTTCGCGGGAGACGGGCCCGAGCGAAATCTCCTCGTACGCTTCGAGCATCGGGGCGGACGCGGCCCCGCCGCCGCGGAAATGCGCCGTCACGAAGTAGACCACCACCGCGGTCACCCCCATCACCGCGCCGACGACGGCATACCCGGCGGGCGAAAAAAGAGGCCGGGCGACCGAGGGGGCCGCCGGTCCCGGCTCCGCGGAAACAGCCATCGACGCCCTTCTCCTACGGATGCAGCCCCGAGATCGACCGCCGGTACTCCACCACCCGGCGGATCACCTCGTTGACCGGCTCCTTCACCACGAGCTTCTCATGATTGACGAGCGTGATCACGGTGTCGGGCGTCTCCTCCACGTACTGGATGAGATCCGCGTTGACGACGAACTCCTTCCCGTTCAGCCGCGTCACCCTGATCATCGGTCCCGTAACCGGATAATTATACTCCTCGACTCAACGCGCCGCCCCCGGCGGCTTGCGCAGCTCCTCGAGGATCCCTTCCAGGCGGGGCTTCTTTCCCGGCGCCGCGCGCCGGAATTCGGCCTCGAATTCCGGCGCGGTCCGCAGGGCTTCGAGCACCTCCGCGGCCTTGGAGGGACGAAGCGCGCGCAGGTAGCGCACGATCTGGGCGTCGTCCCATCCGCGAAGGAGGGCCGCCAGAGCGTCCCCTTCCAGACGGGAAAAGATGGGGACGTTGGCCGCCAGCTCCGCCTCGGCCGCGGCCAGCGCCCGGCCCTCGGCCTCCCTCCGGGCCCGCGCTTCGGCCGCGCGCAGCTCGTTCCGACGGCGCTCGAGATCCTCCCGCTCGCGCTCCAGCTGGAGAAGCCGCGCCGAAACGAACGCCTCGAGAACCTCGAGATCGTCCGGCGCGCCGGGCGCCGCCGCCGGAGGAGCGGCCG
>DATLZA010000003.1 GCA_035574235.1 Planctomycetota bacterium
GGGCGTTCGGATTCCCGGGAGCGCCTGCGCCGGCACTTCGAGGTGGACGCCGAGCACGTGGCCTACGCGGCGCTGGCCGAGCTGGCGCGCAAAGGGCGCTATCCCCGCAAGGATCTCCCCAAGGCCCTCCGGGAACTGGGCCTCGATCCCGACGCCCCCGATCCCGCCACGGCCTGACGCGCCGCGGGCGAATTCGACGTCGAGCCGTCAGGCGGGTTTCGAAGCGCGGCGCCGCGCACGCGGAGGCAAGGAGTCACCGGCGCGTATCCGTCCGGAACTCGAAGAGGCCCTCTCTCCCTATCCTTCGCGATCCTCCTCCTCCCGCTTGCAGGCCACGCACAGTCGCGCATAGGGAATTGCGCGCAACCGTTCCAGAGGAATCTCCGCCTGACAGCTCTCGCAGATGCCGAAGGTGCGATCCCGGATCCGTTCGAGCGCCTCTTCGATCTCCTGGATCTCCTGGCTCACCCCCTCCGCCCGCTCGAACGAAAAGTCCTGTTCGAAGGCGTCGCTCGCCAGATCCGCCAGATGCACCGGCAGGCTCGAAAGCTCGCCGGAGTCCCCGCCGCGGTGCCGGGCGCCGTCTTCCAACCCCTTCACATCCCCGAGCAAGGCCTCTTTCCGCCGCTTCAGCAGCTCCTCGAATTCGTGCAAGGACGACCGCGAATCTCCGCCCCTGGGGTCGCCCCCCTCCGGCATCCGGGATCCTTTCATACCGTGCTCCTGATCGAAACCTTGAAATGGTTCCGGAATCCCCCTTGGGGGAACCGGGCATCGCCGGAATCGGGGCGCATCGACCGGGAGCTCAGGGGGATACCTGGCGCTGCGGGAGCCTTCCGTCCGTCCTGCGGTGCACGCGTCGAGTCCTTTCCCCGAAGACCGCGCCCGGGGTGTTCGCCCAACAGATCCCGGGAAGCCCGCGCCGTTATGGATCAATTGCGCTCCGGACACCCATAACGCCGCGTCCCCTCCGGGGATCGCGTTTGAGGAGACAATCCCCGGAGACCCCTTATGGCCAACGCCCCCCGCATTCCTGCCGAGCTTGTCCGCCGAAAGATGACCTCGGGAGAGGACACCCTCGTCGTATGCGCCTACCCGAACGACGAGCAGTGCGCGGCCATCCGCATCCCCGGCTCGATCACGTTCCGGGAGCTCGAGGCGCGCCGCCCGACCCTCCGGCCCACCCAGGAAATCGTCTTCTACTGAGCCTGACCCGGCCAGGCCACCTCCGCCCGGCGGGCGGAAGACTACCAGGCCATGGGCTTCACGGAGGCGAAGTATCTGGAAGGAGGCGTGGAGGCCTGGAGGACGCTCAAAGGCGCGGCCTGACGGTCGGGCTTACCTCAGCGCGAGCGCCGCATCCCGAATGAGCCGCTGAAGCGGTTCCGGCCAGACGCCCAGGACGAACACGATCGCCGCCGGCGCCGCTCCGGCCCAGGCCGTTTTCCATCCCGCCGCCGGAAGCGCTTCCGGCCCCGGAGCCGGTCGATACAGGACCGCCACAACGCGCATGTAGACAAAGAACCCGATCGCGCTGTTGACCCCAAGCGCCGCCAGGAGCGCCCACCGCGCCGCGCCCGCGCCCGCCGCCATGAGATACACCTTTCCCACGAATCCCGCCGTCAGCGGCACCCCCGCCAGGGAGAGCAATCCCCCCGCCAGAAGCGCCGCCGTCCAGGGACGCCGCCAGAAAAGCCCCTGGTAGTCTTCGAGCGATTCCGCCTCCCGCCCCGGCTCGGACAGCGCCGTGACCGCCGCGAACACCGCCAGCGTCGAGGCCATGTACGCCGCCGCGAAGAACGTCGCCGCCTCCACCCCCTCCGATCCTCCCGCCACGACCGCCACAAGGACATATCCCGCCTGCGCCGTGGCCGAGTACGCCAGCAGGCGCTTCACGTTGTCCTGAAGAAGCGCCAGAAGATTCCCCGCCGTCATGGAAGCCGCCGCCACCAGCCCGATCCCCCACTCCGCGCCCTCGGGCGCCGCCTGCCGGAAGGCCCCGAAGTGCCGCACCAGAAACCCCAGCACCGCCCCTTTGGACACCGTGGCCACGAACGCCGTCGCCGGCGCCGGCGCGCCCTCGTACACGTCCGGCGCCCAGCCGTGCGCGGGCACCAGCGCGAGCTTGAACGCGATCCCCAGAAGCGCCATCGCCGCCCCGGCCCGGCTCCAGAGATTCCCCGGCGCCGCCCCCATCCGCTCGAACTCCATCGCGCCGGACTCGCCGTACGCGAGCGCCAGCCCGAAAAGAAGAAACGCCGCCGCCGCCGCGTGCAGGATCAGGTACTTGAGCCCCGCCTCGCCGGCCGACACGCGCCCCCGCGGGTAGGCGATCAGCCCGTAGAGCGACACGCTCAGAAGCTCCAGGCCCAGAAAGAACGAGAAAAAATGACGGCTCAGGGACAGCGTCGCCGCCCCCAGCGTGCCCAGAACGAGAAGCGTCGCGAATTCCCCGAACGGGTCCTCGGCCCCCCGGCGGAAGTACTCCCGGGCCAGAACCAGCGCCCCCAAGGCCGCCGCGCACAGGAGCGCCGTGAAAAGGAGCCCGTACGCGTCCACCACGAAAAGCTCCCCCACCGTCCGCGGGGCCGCCCGCGCCGCCCACACGCACAG
>DATLZA010000004.1 GCA_035574235.1 Planctomycetota bacterium
CCGCTCCCCGGCGGCGCTCCCGGCCACCCCGGCCCCGCCTCCCCCCTCCGGCTCCCCGCCGGCCGCCTCCGACGGCGCCTCGGCCAAGCTCTACTTCCTGGCCTGGGACCGCGCCCACGACGCGCTCGTCGACGCCTACAAGGCCAAGAAGGATTGTCGCCCGTCCTACGAGCTGGTCGCCGAAGCGCTCCGGCACCTCAAGGCGAAGCTCTCCGGCGAGAAGGCCGACAAGCTCCAGATCTACCTCGACTATTACGCCGGCATCCACGAAAAGACCCGCGGCTTCACCGCGCTGCCCGAAAAAACGACCGAGAAGGATATCGTGGACGAGCTGGACGTCGCCGCCCGCGTGATCCGCAAGGAGTTCAACCCCGAGAAGTAGTCGTGATCCGCACGCTCGCCGCCCTCCTCGTGGCCGCCCTTCCCCTCCAGGAAGACCTGGAGAAGCGCCGCGACGCGCTGGCGGCCCGCCTGGAAGCGGTCCGGGGCCTGCGATTCAAGACGCCGCTGCGCCTCCGCGAAGGCACCCGCCGCGAATACGCCGCCTATGTCCTGGACAACGCCCGCCGCGCCTACGGAGGCGACCTGGCCGCGGCTGAAAAGGGACTCAAAGCGCTCGGCTTCTTCCCGGCGCGCCTGCGCCTGGACCTGGCGCTGACCCTCCACGCCGGACTCGGCGTCAAGGTCTTCTGCTCCGGAGGAGAGATCATCCTCCTCGACCGCCAGGCGGGCGACGAGTGGATCCTCAACAAGATGGACCTGGGCCTCGTGGATCAGCATTTCGCCCCCGACGTGGCCCCCACCTATGACGCCCAGATGGCCTTCGCCGCCCTGCGTCTCGGCGACGCCGAAGTCGTCAAGCACCGCCTCCGGCATCCCGAGAAGTTTCCGCCCGGCTATCGGGACGACGTCGCCCGCGAGGTCGAAACCTGGGAACGCGAGGAAAGCCGGCTCGCGTCCATGGTGGTCCCGCGCTTCTTCGTCCGCTCGGGGGACTTCCCGTGGCGCCGAGGAGCCGTCTTCGCCCTGACGCTCCACGAGGAGGGCGGTTTCCGCAAGCTCGACGAGGCCTTCGGCCGCCCTCCCGTCTCGACCGAACAGATCCTGCACCCCGAGAAGTACTTCCAGGGCGAGGCTCCGGTGGAGATCGACGGCGCCCCCGCGGAGGCGTTCCTGGCCGCCCGCGGCTATCGGGCGATCTACCGCACCGTGCTCGGAGAGCTCGGCGCGACGCTCTTCCTCGAGACCCATCTGCCGCGGCGGGAGGGCCCCGTCGCCGCCGGAGGGTGGGCAGGAGACACGCTGGTCGTCTTCGAAAAGGACGGCGCCGCGCCTCTTGTCCTCTGGGCCACCGAGTGGGACACGGAGGCGGAAGCCGCCGCGTTCGAGAAGGACGTCGTGGAGGCCCTGCGCGCCTGGGGGGACCCGCCCGCGGGAACGGTCCGTTCCGCCGCGCGCCGCAAGACCTCGGTTCCGATTCTTCTTTCGGTGCCGGACGACCTGTCCGAAAAGCTCCTCGAGGAAGTCTGGAAGAGCGCGCGCCGCCGCGGCGCGCGGCGGGACACTTACGGAGAATGAAAACCCGGGCGATCTACCGTCGCCAGGCGGAGTACTTCCGCCGCGCCTACGAGACGGGCGTACACGGCTGGCCCGTGGAGGGCGCCACGCCGCAGGTGGCCCGGCTCCTGTCGTCCCTGGGACCGGGCCGCGGGCGATCCGCGCTGGACCTGGGCTGCGGCGAGGGGCGGCATACGATCCTCCTGGCCCGGCGCGGCTGGACGGTCACGGCGCTCGATCTGGAACCCCTGGCGCTCCGCAAGGCGCGCGAGGCGGCGCGGCGGGCGGGCGTGCGGGCCCGGTTCGTCCGCGGCAATGCGCTCGACTTGACCTTCCCCGGGGACTCGTTCGATCTCGTTCTGGACTACGGCTGCTTTCACCATATCGTCCCGGGCGACTGGCCGCTCTATCGCCGCCAGGTGGCGCGCGTGCTGACGCTGGGGGGTCATCTTCTTCTGTCGGTCTTCTCCACGCGGTTCCGCCATCATCCGGGGGAGCGGCGGACGCGCCCCTGGCTCGTCCACCGGGGCCATTACGACCGCTTTTTCACGGCCCGCAGCCTCCGCGGCGCGATGGCCCCCGAGTTCGCGCCGCGCCGGCTTCTCGAGGAGCGCGAGGGCCTCAACGGATTCTGGCACGGCCTCTTCCGCAAGGTCGAACCGGACCCGCCGCCGGACCGTTGAGAAAAGGAAGACGGAACACAATAACCTTGCAGGGTTTTTCCGGGGGCCTATAATGAGCGCCATGCATCGCGCGCTTGCCGCCCTGTTCGCGCTTTCGGCCGGGGCGCTCCCGGCCGCCGCCCAGGACGTCCTCAAGTTCCGCGACCCCAAGACGCCGGACATGCCGTGCGAGGTCTTCTCGCTCACCTACAAGACCGTCGAGTTCGAGCCCGCGGCCGCGCCGGGTACCCGGCTCAAGGAGGACGCCAAGAACATTCTCACCATCATCCCCGACCCCAACCGCAAGACGTTCGACTTCGCCCACGCGGAGCAGGCGTACAACGGCGGCGAGCTGGAGGAAGCCGCTCAGAGGTTCGAACGCGTCCGCCGCGACCCCCGCGCGCCGGATCTTCTGCGCCAGCTGGCGGCCATCTCCATCGTCCGCTGCTTCTGGGCGCGGGACAACATCCCCGGCGCCTTGGCGGCCATCAAAAACCTGCGCCAGGACCGTCCGGACAGCTTCTTTCTTCTGGAATCCTACGACTACGAAATCCGCTGCCACCTGGCGCGCCGGGATGAAAAGGCGGCCGCGCAGGCCCTGGCGGAGATGGAAGCCAAGGGCAAGGAAGGGCTTCCGGAGTGGACCAAGCTGGCCGAGGTGCGCCGCGGCGCCGTCCTGGAGCTCCAGGGCCGCCCCCGCGACGCGCTGGCCGTCTACCGCAAGTACGTCCGGGACCGCGACGTAAGCGAGGAAGCCATCCTCGGGGAGCTTCGCTGCCTGCGCGAACTGGGCGACTGGGGAGGCCTGAACGGGAGAGCGCAGCAGCTTCTCGATGAACTTCGGGGCCGAAAGGACGCGCCCGCCCGTCTCCTGACCGGGGTCTACAACGCGCGCGGCGAGTTTCTCCTCAACGGCGGCCGCGTGAAGGACGCCCTCCTCGATTTCATGCAGGGCGTGGCCGTCCTCAACCGCGGCGGGGAGACGAGCCGGGAGCACGAAACGGCGCTGGCGCGCGCGGCGTTCTGCTGCGCGAAGATCGCCGCCCAGGAGAAGGACAAGGCCAAAAAGGACCTCTACCGCTCCCGCGCTCAGGAGCTTCTGGCCGAGCTGGAACGCACCTACCCCTCGTCGGCGCTCCGTTCCGAAACGGCCAAGGCCATCCAGGAAGCCCGATAGGGCGAGCTACGCCCGGCCGTCGAAGGACGTGCCCGCCCGCTTCTCCGCCCAGACGAGAGCGTGTCGCTCCGTTCGCTCCCGGATCCAGGCGGCGGCGATCTCCGGCGTGGGCCACCCTCGGGGCCAGCGCGGCTCGCACCGGATCCAGCCGCGCGCCCCCGGCGCTGGCGGACCCGATTCGGGCGTCTCGGCCAGCCCCAGACCCGTCTCCCACCGCAGGCCGCCCGGCCGCGCGAATCCCACGAGCTCGATCCCGCCGGCCGCCCGGAAGCCGCCCGCACCGGACACCTCGAACACGCACCCCTCCGGCGTGATCACCAGCGCCTCCGCCCGCGACCCCAGCGCCGCCCGGGACCCCAGACAAAGGCCGTCGGATCGTACAATCCTTCCCTCCGCGTCGCACCGGAACAGCCCTTCCCGCAGGTACCGCCGCCCCCGGGGCGTCTCCAGCGGAAGAAACCCTTCTCCCAGAACCTCGAGGAAAAAGGAAGAATGGCGCGATACCGGACCGGGCGAAAGAAGAAGAGGGCGGAGCGCCCGGCGGAGCGCGGGCGTCCGATCGGCGGGCGCCGTCTCGACGAAAGCTTCCCCCAGGGAAACCTCCCGCGTTCCGCCCGCCGCCCCCGAAACGGCCTCGACGCGGGTCGATGCCCCGTGGATCCCGGCAACGGGAGCTATCGTTTCCTGCATTCCACCCCAGCCCGTCCCCCCGCCTCCCCTTTCATTTTACGGCAAAACAGGGGCGGGTCCCGCAGCGGAATCGGAGGGAACGCCGGAGCGGTCAGTACAGCTTCTGGACTTTGGCGCCGGGGAAATAGTACTCGAGGATCTCCACCGCCGTCTTTCCATCCCGCGCCATTTCGTACGCGCCCACCTGGCAGAGGCCCGCGCCGTGGCCGTATCCGCGGCCCCAGATCGCGATCGCGTCCCCCCGGTCCTCGATCCGGTCCCACAGCGTGCTCCGGAACCGCGACGGTCCGAGGGCCCGGCGAAACTCGTTCTGGGCGTGCAGGCGGACGACCCGGGACGAATTCTCCAGCGACACGGCGACCTCGAGCGCATGACCGCCGGGCAGGGTCTTGGTCACCTCGACCGACTTGATGCGGGCGTTCTGAAGCCCGCGCGGGAGGCACTTTTCCGCGATTTCCGCCTTCGTCAGAACGACGGGCTCTTTCCACCGATGAACCGGGCGGCGGATGCAGTATTCGCACGGGCGGCCGCCGAGGGGAGGGATGCGATCCGTCTCGTCGGCCATGATCTCCCAGGCGGGCTCCGTGGCTCCTCCGCAGGAGCTCGAATAGAACGTCCGCACGAGCCGCCCCTCGTAGACGAGGAACATCCCGCGGGTCTCCTCGACGAGCCGGACCGCCAGATCCGTGGCGCGCTCCAGGCCCCCGTAGACCTGGGAACGTTCGTCGTCGTAGAGATCGAAGCGCTCTCCCTTCACGCGGCGCAGCCGCTCGAGGCGCTGTTCGTGCACGGCGTACGTCCGCGCCGCGATCACCTGCGTCTTGAGCGCCTCCACCCCTTCCGAGAGGCTCATCTCCTTGCCGACGACGCCCTTGAGGTATTCCTCGAGGTCCACCTCGTTGGCCAGGACGAGCTTGCGGTCCGGAAGCGCGTGGATGAGGAGCGCGCCCGGGTAGCGCACGACCGTGGCCCGCGTCGGGTTGCCCCGAAGGTCGCGGAAGTATTCGACCTCGAGGGTTCCGTCCGCGGCCGGGACGACGGCGATCGGATTTTCCTCGAAGCGCGAGCGTCCGACATACAGGCCGTCTTCGGCGCGCACGACGGACCAGGCCAGCTCGTCGCCCGAGGCCAGGACCTCGCCGCGCGCGCGGATCTCGTAGGGACCGCGCACGGCGATGCGGACTGAAGAATCCCGCAGGCAGCGGCTGAGGCCCACCTGAAGCGTGGGCGGGGCGACGACGGAGCCGACGCCCATGTCCTCGCGCACCGGCCTTCCCGCTCCGCAGGCGTGGACGAGAAAGACCCCCCAGAGCCCGAGGAAGACGGCGACGGCGTGCAAAACGGCGTGGCGTTCCATCTCCCTCTCTCCGCTTCCGTGCCGACCCGCCGGGGTTCCGCGCCCGGCCGTTCCGGAGACAGGGACGGACCCTGCGGATCGGGGCATCTCAATTCTATCCCGTTCCGGCCCGAAATCAACGTCGGGCCCATACTCAATCCATTGAACCCACCCGCGGAACGTGGTCCAATAGGGCCCATGCCCCGCAAGGCCCGCGCGCGCCGCACGGCGCGCTCCAAGGTCGCCCCCGCCGCCGAACCCCCGCCCGACGTGATGCGCCTGGAGGAGGAAAACCGCCGGCTGCGGGCGCGCCTGGCCCTCGTCGAAAGCGCCCGCGACGGCGCCGTGGCGGAGGCCATCCTCCGCCTCCACGAGCTTTTCCGCGAATTCAACACGCTCGACCTTGACCGCATCGGCCTGGCGGCCACGCGCAAGGCCGCCGCCGTCCTGCGGGCGCGCCGGTCGTCGCTCTACCTCTACGACTACGGAACCCGGGAGCTCGTCCTCCTGGCCCATACCCACGGAATCCCCATCGCCGAACGGGTGCCCGTCGCCAGGCCCGCCCGCACCGTCATGGCCCACGCCCTCGAGGGGCGCGAGACGCTCGTCGCCGAAGACCTGGACGCCTATGCCCGGGAACGCGCGCTGTCTCTCGACCGCCCCTTTGCCGCTCAGTACGCCACCCCGTCCTGCATCTGCGCCCCGCTCCTGACCGCCAACTTCATCGTGGGCGTGCTCAACTTCGCCGACAAGGAAGGGGATGCGCCCTTCGACCCGATCCGCGACCGCGCCCTCGTCGAGCAGTTCTCGAGCGTCCTGGCCATGGCGATCCGCAACTGCCGTCTCTTCAAGGAAGTCCAAAGCCAGGCCCACACGGACGCCCTCACGCGCCTGGGCAACTACCGGGCGTTCCACGAAACTCTGCGGTCGGAAATGCACCGGGCCGCCCGCTACGACCGGCCGCTCGGTTTGATCATGCTCGACATCGACTCGTTCAAGGAGATCAACGACCGCTACGGCCACCAGGCGGGCGACGCGGCGCTGGCGGAGCTGGGACGCCTGGTCCGCGCCTCCATCCGGCGCGAAGACGCGGCGGCGCGCTACGGCGGAGACGAAATCGCCGTCATCCTCCCCGAAACGCGCCCGCAAGGGTGCCTCATGGTCGTCCAGCGCCTCATGGCGGCCGTGCGCAACCACGCGTTCCACTTCGAGGGAAAGCGCCTCCCCGTCACGATCAGCGTGGGCGTGGCTTCGTTCCGGCCGGACATGACGATCACCCAGTTCGTCCGTGCCGCCGACCAGGCGCTCTACCGGGCCAAGCAGCGGGGGCGCAACCGCTTCGAAACCGCGGACGAAACAGCCCCGGCGTGATCCGCCCTCAACGCCCCGCCAGATCCCACACGAGGATCGTCGAATCCCCCGCGGCGGTCGCCGCCCGCCGCCCCTCCGGCGAGAAGGCCGCCGCGAAGATCCGCCCCTCGTGCCCCTCCAGGACGCGACGCTCCTGACCCGTCGCGGCGTCCCACAAACGCACGGTGCGGTCCTCCGCCCCCGTCAGGACGAACCTCCCGTCCGGCGACACGGCCACGGCCTCCGCGTCGTCCCAGTGACCGTAGAGCGTCCGATGAGGCTTGCCCCGCTCCAGGTCCCAGAGAACGACGCCCGGCTCTCCGCCCGCCGCCGCCAGGAGCCGACCGTCCGGAAAAACCGCCAGGGAACGCGCCGCGGCGCGGGCGCCGCCGAACCGGCGGCTCTCGCGACCCGTGGCGGCCTCCAGCACCCGGAAGCCCCCCGCCGAATCGGCGACGACGAGAAACTTTCCGCCCGGAACGAACGCCACGGGGCCGGGAACCTCCTCGAACGGCCCGGCGGTCCAAAGCGCCTCCCCCCGGACGGGGTCCCACGCGCGCACCGTGCGGTCGGCGCCGGAGGTGACGACCGCCCTTCCGTCCGGCGCGGCCGCCAGGCCGGCCACGCCGTCCGCATGCGCCTTCCAGGCGCCCCCCTCCTTCCCCGTCTCCAGGTCCCACAGCCGCACCTCGCCCGCCGCGTCGGCGGACGCCAGCCTGCCGCCGACGGGAAGAAAGACCGCGGCGCGAAGCTCCGCCGCGTGGCCCGCCAGGGTCCTCCGGGAGGCGCCCGTTCCCGCGTCCCAGAGACGGATCGACCGGTCCGCGCACCCGGCGGCGATCGCGCGGCCGTCCGGCGAGAAGGCGAGCCCGGCCACGGCGCCGCCTCCCTCGTGCGGTCGGAGCCGCTCCCGCCCCGTGGCCGCCTCCCACACGCGGACTTCCCCGCCGCCCGTCCCGGCGGCCAGAATCTTTCCGTCCGGCGAAAAGGCCAGCGACCCGACGCCGAGCGGGGAAACCGGCCAGGTCCCCTCCGGCCGGCCCGAAGGGACTTCCCAAAGGCGGACCGTTCCGTCCTTGCCGGCCGAAGCCGCGCGGGCGCCGTCCGGCGAAAAGGCCACTCGATGCACGACGCCCTCGTGGCCGCGCAGCTCGGCTTCGGGCGTTCCCTCGGCGACCTTCCAGAGACGGACCGTGCCCTTCCAGGTTCCCGCGGCCAGCCGCTTCCCGTCGCGCGAGAAGGCCAGGCACTGGACGGCGCCGTCCGCGTCCCTCCATGTCTTCAGAAGACGCGGCAGCGCCGGGTTCCAGAGCCGGATCGTCCCATCAAGCCCCGCGGACGCCAGGACCGCGCCGTCCGGAGCGAACGCCACCGCCGAGACGTTGCCCTCGTGACCGCGCAGGGCGGCGCGCTCCTGGCCGGTGGCGGCATCCCACACGTAGATCGCGTCGTCTGCGCCGGCGGAAGCGGCGAGCTTTCCGTCCGGCGAGAAGGCCACGGACCAGACGTGCTCCTCGTGCCCGTAGAAGCCGCCGACTTCCTGCCCGGAAGCGGCGTCCCACAGGCGGACGGTCTTGTCCTGCCCGGTGGTGGCGATCCGTTTGCCGTCCGAAGACCAGGCCAGGGCGAACATCCGCCCGCGGTGCCCCTCGACGAGCAGGAGCCGCTTGCCCGTGAGCGCGTCCCACACGCGCAGGGTGCGGTCGTGGCTCGAGGAAGCCAGGCGGGCGCCGTCCGGCGAGAACTCCAGGCCCACGACGGGGGCGTCGTGACGCAGGCGCGCGGTGCCGAGGCGCAGGGACGCGCCCGCGGGAAGAGGGTCCCCGGCCGCATCGGTCCGCTCCTGAGCCAGGGCGAGAGAAAGCGCGAGGACAAGCACCTCTTTATCTTACGCCGGGCCGCCCGGCTACTCCACGTAGCTGACGACGATTTCGGTCTGGCCCTGCGAGACGATGTCGAACTCGCCGAGCTGAGCGGGGATGAGGTACGTCTCGCCCTTCTTGAAGGGCTGGGAGGATTTCTTCTTTTCGCCGAAGAGGTACTTGCCCTTGCCGGACACCACGGTATGGACGACGCTGCGGGCGGGGTTGGCCTTCTCGGTGATCTTCTGGCGTCCGAGCTCGATCGATTCCATGGTGAACTTCTCGCACTTGATGAGGAGCTTGCGGCGGTAGGGGTATCCGGGGATGCGCGACGGCTTGTACTTGGAGACGCCCATGGAGTAGAAGTCCGTCACCCCCATGGCTTTCTCGACGTCGAGCGGGCGCGGCTTCTTGTTGAAGCCCACGCGGCCCCAGTCGGTCAGCCGGTAGGTCGTGTCGGAATTCTGCTGCACTTCGAGAAACACCACGCCGCCGTAGGCCGAGTGGATCGTGCCGGGGGGAATGAAGATGACGTCCTGCTCCTTGACGTCCATCACGTTGAGGCACTGCTCGATCGTTCCCTTCTTGAGGTGCTCGCGGAACTCCGCGACGGTCGTGCCCGGGAGAACGCCGCGGATGACGCGGGCCTCCTTGGGGGCGTGGAGGATGTACCACGCCTCCATCTTTCCGACGCCTTCGCTCTCGTACCGCTGAGCGTAGTCGTCCGAGGGATGAACCTGAAGGGACAGGCGGTCGTGCGCCGCGATGAACTTGACGAGGAGGGGATAGCGGCGGAACCGCATGGCGTGCTCGTCGCCGAGAAGGGACCGGCGGTATTCCTGGAGAAGCTCGTCGAGGGTCCAGCCCTTGTAGGGCCCGTTGGCGACCACGCTGACGTCGCCTTCGCGGTGGGAGAGTTCCCAGGACTCCCCGACGCGGCGGCCGGCGCCTTTCTTGCCGAGGACCTTGGCCAGCTCCGGCCCGCCCCAGATCTTTTCCTTGTAGATTTCCTTGAAACGCAGCGGATAGAGGGGGAGGGGCCGATCGGGCATGCGGGGATTCTAGGGAGGGGGCGAAAGCCTGTCAACAAATGAGCCCGCGCCCGAGGGCGCGCGCTTCCCGGTTTTCCTTGACTTCGCACGCCGCCGGCCGTATAGAATGCGGTTCTCCGAATGAAGACTTGGGCTGCCGGCTTCGCGTACGCGTACTGGCCCCGCTGAAGGCGGGCTCGGCAGCTCCGTTACCGACCTAAGCTTCGCGAGAACCCGCCGCCAACCCCGGCGGGTTTTTTTGTCGGATGACGACGATCAAGGTGGAACTCAAGCCGGTGGTCCGGGAGATTCCCGCGGACCTCGAGACGCCCGTTTCGGCGTTCCTCAAGCTTCAGGGGAACGGCGCGCGGTTTCTTCTCGAATCCGTCGAGATGGGCGAGAACCTCGGGCGCTATTCCTTCATCGGCCTGGACGCCCTCAAGAACATCAAGGTCTTTCCGGACCGGATGACCGTGGAGGAGGCCGGGAAGATCGAGACCCTTGCGCTGGAGAACCGCAACCCGCTCGAGATCCTGCGGCAGATCCTGGCCCCGCTGGCGATCCGCCACGCGGGGCTGCCGGGCCTCGTGGGGGGCGCGGTCGGATACATCGGATACGACTTCGTGCGCTTCCTCGAACGGCTCCCGAACCGGCTGCCCGACCCGCTCGGGCTTCCCCTCTGCAACTTCTACCTCGCCTCCACGATGGTCATTTTCGACCACGTGAAGCACAAGATGCTCCTGGTCACGGTGGCCCAGGAGAATCCTCACGGGAAGCTCGCCGAGGTGTGCGACCTCCTGCGCCGTCCGCTCGGACCGGAATGGACCTCGCCGCGCCCGGCTCCGCGGCGCGCGGAGTTCGTGTCCGAATTCCCGGCCGACGAATTCCGCGCCGCGGTTCTCAAGGCCAAGGAGTACATCCGGATCGGGGACATCTTCCAGGTGGTCCTCTCCCAGCGCGCCCACGGGGAGATCCACGTGGATCCCTTTCAGGTCTACCGCGCGCTGCGGATCCTGAATCCGTCGCCGTACATGTTCTTCCTCGATTACGGGGACTACCAGCTCGTGGGCTCCTCCCCCGAGATCCACGCCAAGCTCGCGGGCGACCAGGCGGTGCTCCGCCCGATCGCCGGCACGCGCCCGCGCGGCCGGACCGAGGAGGAGGATCGGGCCCTCGAGCGGGAACTGCTGGCCGACGAAAAGGAACGGGCCGAGCACCTCATGCTCATCGACCTGGCGCGCAACGACGTGGGCCGCTGCGCGCGGTACGGCACGGTCCGCTGCACGGAACTCTACACCGTGGAGCGCTATTCCCACGTGATGCACCTGGTCAGCGAGGTGGTCGGGCGCCTGGCCCCGGGGCAGGACCAGTTCGAGCTTCTGGCCAAGACCTTTCCCGCCGGCACCGTCACCGGCGCCCCGAAGATCCGCGCGATGGAGATCATCGAGGAGCTCGAAAAATCCCGCCGGGGGCCCTACGCCGGCACCGTGGGCTACTTCTCGCTCACCGGGGACATGGACACGTGCATCACGATCCGCACCATGCTCGTCCGCGGCCGGACCGCGTACCTGCAGGCGGGCGCCGGAATCGTCGCCGACAGCGACCCCGAGCGCGAATGGCAGGAGACCTGCAACAAGATGGAAGTGCTCAAGCGCGCGGTGGCGATGGCGGAGGAGGGGCTCTGAAGGACTTGATTCCGTGAAAAAGATTCTTCTCATCGACAATTACGACTCGTTCACCTACAACCTCGCCCAGTACCTGGGGGAGCTCGGGTGCGAGCTCGAGGTCCGCCGCAACGACCGGATCTCGGTGGACGAGGCCCGGCGGCTGGACTTCACGCATCTGGTCGTCTCCCCCGGACCCGGGAACCCCACCCAGGCGGGCGCCAGCAACGACCTCATCCTCGCCTTCGCCGGCCGGCGCCCCATCCTGGGGGTGTGCCTCGGCCATCAGTGCATCGGCCACGTCTTCGGCGGCGTTGTGGAGAAGGCGGAACGCATGATGCACGGGAAGCTCTCGAAGATCTACCACGACGGCCGCGGCGTCTTCCGCAACCTTCCCAACCCCTTCGAGGCGACGCGCTATCACTCCCTCGTCGTGCGCGAAGAAGGCCTTCCGGCCTGCCTGGAGGTCTCGGCCCACACGAGCGAGGGGGAGATCATGGGGCTGCGCCACCGGGAATTCCCGATCGAGGGGGTCCAGTTCCACCCCGAGTCGATCATGACGCGGCCCGGGAAAACCCTCCTGCAGAATTTCCTCGACCTCTCATGATCCTCGACGAAATCGTGGCCTTCAAGAAGCGGGAGCTGCGCCGCGCCCGCCAGGAGCGGCCGCCGGCCGAGCTCAAGGCGCGCATCCGCGGACTTCCCCCGCCCCGTCCCTTCGCGCTGCGCTCGGAGGGGGAGGTTTCGATCCTCGCGGAAATCAAGCGGGCCTCGCCCGCCAAGGGAGTCCTCCGGGCGGATCTGGATCCGGCGGATCTGGCCCGCCGGTACCAGGAAGGCGGCGCCCGGGCGATCTCGGTCCTGACGGACCGCGAGTTCTTCAAGGGGTCGCCCGAAGATCTCGCCGCCGCCCGCCGCGCCGTCGAGCTCCCCGTGCTCCGCAAGGACTTCGTCATCGACGAATACCACCTGTGGGAGGCGCGGGCGATGCGGGCGGACGCGGCGCTCCTCATCGTGAGGATCCTCGATCGACGCCAGCTGGCCGACTATATCGCCCTGGCGCGCGAGGAACTGGGGCTCGCCGCCCTCGTCGAAGCCCACACGGAGAAGGAGGTCGAAACGGCGCTCGACGCGGGGGCGTCGATCGTGGGAATCAATAACCGCGATCTCGATACGTTCCGGGTGTCGCTCGAGACGACGGCGCGGCTGCGGGGCCTGATCCCGCCGTCCGTGACCGTGGTCAGCGAAAGCGGCATCGCCCGGCCCGACGATGTGGCGCTCCTCCGGGCGCTCAAGGTGGACGCCGCGCTCGTCGGGGAAGAACTCGTCAAGGCGGAGGATCCGGCCGCCCGGATCCGCGAACTTCGGGGAGCCCACCATGCCCGTACGGGGAATCCGCGGCGCGATTAACGTCGCCGCCAACACGCGCGAGGAGATCTTCGCCCGCACGCGCGAGCTTCTGGAGGCCATGATCCGGGCCAACCGGCTGCGGCCCCGCGACGTGGCGGCGGCGTTCTTCACCATGACGCCCGACCTCGACGCCGACTTCCCCGCCTACGTCGCGCGGGACATGGGCTGGACGCACGTGCCCATGATGTGCGCCGGCGAGCTGGGCGTCCCGGGGGCGATGCCCCGCGTGGTGCGGATCATGCTTCTGGTCAACACGAACGTTCCGCCGGAGAAGATCCGGCACCAGTACCTGGGAGACACGCCGGCCCTGCGCCCGGATCTGGCGGGCCCGTCCGCCCGCCCGCGCCGCCGGGGCCGCGTCCGTTCGCTCGGAGGGCAGAGATGATCATCGTGATGAAGCCCGGCGCGTCCGTCCGGGACGTGGGCGCCGTGCTCAAGCAGATCGAGGCGCACGGCTTCAAGCCGCACCTGTCCCGGGGGGAGGAGACCACCGTGATCGGCGTCATCGGCGACGAACGCAAGCTCGACGGGGCCAACTTCGCCACGCTTCCGGGCGTGGACCGCGTGATTCCGATCCTCAAGCCCTACAAGCTGGCCAGCCGGGACTTTAAAAAGAAGAACACCGTCGTCCGCGTGGGCGACGTCGCCATCGGCGGCGGCACCTTCACCGTCATGGCGGGCCCCTGCGCGGTCGAGTCCCTGGAACAGACCCTGGACTGC
>DATLZA010000005.1 GCA_035574235.1 Planctomycetota bacterium
GAGGCCGCGGCGCGCATTCACACGGATCTGGCCCGGGGCTTCATCAGCTGCGAGGTCCTCTCCTACGAGGAATACTCGAAGTGGAAAAACTACCATGAAGCCCGCGCCCGGGCGCTCAAGCGTACCGAAGGAAAAGGGTACGTGATGCAGGACTTCGACCTCATCGAGGTGAAGTCCGGCGTCTGAAGCGCCCGGGACGGAAAGGAGGTGACCCGTGATCGCCGCGCTGGCGATCCTGGCGCTCGCGCCGGCCCAGGAAGCCTCCGAGACCGCCCTGCGGGAAGACGCTCTTCGGGCCCTTCGCCGGGCGGTCGAATTCTACCGCACCCGTGTCGCCCGCCACGGCGGCTACGTCTGGTACACGAGCCTGGATCTGACGGAGCGGTGGGGGGAGGGGAAGGCGGCGCCCGACGAGATCTGGGTTCAGCCGCCGGGAACCCCCACCGTGGGGATGGCTTATCTGGCCGCCTGGGAGGCCACGAAGGAGAAGCTGTTTCTCGAGGCGGCGCGGGAGGCGGCCGGGGCGCTCCTCTACGGGCAGCTGCAGTCCGGCGGCTGGACGAACCTCATCGACTTCGACCCCGCAGGCGGTCGCCGTGTCGGAAAGTATCGCGGCGGCAAGGGGGGCAGCTGGAACGTGTCGTCGCTTGACGACGATCAAACCCCCTCCGCGCTGCGCTTCCTCATCCGGATGGACCGTGCCCTGGAATTCCGCGACGAAAAGGTCCACGAGGCCGTCCTCTACGGCCTGGAGGCGCTCCTCAAGGCGCAGTTTCCGAACGGCGGCTTTCCCCAGGTCTGGACGGGTCCGGTCCCGGCGCGCCCGGTGGTGGCGGCCGGGTATCCGGACTACGACTGGAAAACCGAGCGCCGCGTGAAGAACTACTGGGATCTCTACACCCTCAACGACGGGATCGCCGGGCGCGTCTTCGAGGTTCTGGCGGAGGCGCACGCGGCCACCGGGGAGGAGCGCTTCGCGGCCGCGATCCGAAAGCTCGGAGATTTCCTCGTTCTGGCGCAGATGCCGGATCCCCAGCCGGCGTGGGCGCAGCAGTACACGGAGGAGATGCGCCCCGCGTGGGCGCGCAAGTTCGAGCCCCCGGCCGTGGCGAGCGCGGAATCGCAGGATGTGATCGAGACGCTGGTGCGGATTTCGCGCCGTTCGGGAGACCGGAAGTACCTGGATCCCGTGCCGCGCGCCCTGGAGTATCTCCGCACATCGCTCCTTCCGGACGGCCGTCTCGCGCGCTTCTACGAGCTTCGCACCAACCGTCCGCTTTACATGGACGCCGAATACCGGCTGACGTACGACGATTCGTCGGCGCCGGACCACTACGGCTGGAAGGTCGCGTCCCGGCTCGGGGAGCTGAAAGACCTCCTGGCCCAGGCGCGGGAGGGACGGGCGCCGCCGCCGGCGTCCCGCAAAGATCTCGAGCGGGAGGTCCGCCGGGCGGTGGCGTCCCTGGATGCCGAGGGCCGCTGGGTGAGCACGTACGAAGGCGGCCGCCTGGGGGGGCGACCGCGGTTTTCCCCGGGGTTCCGGTATCTCGACAGCGCCGTTTTCAGCCGCAACGTGGAGCTTCTGGCGGCCTGGCTGGCGGGGCGGTGAAGGGGGCGGGGCGTCCCGCCCCTTCTTTCTTTGACTTCCCCCGGCGGGACGCGTAGACTTCCCGCATGCCCAAGGTCGCCCTCGCCTATTCGGGCAGCCTGGATACCACGATCTGCGTCCACTACCTCCGGCACGTCAAGGGGATGAAGGTCTACACCTTCTCCGCCAACCTGGGGCAGCCCGAGTATCTGGAGCCCCTGGCCGAACGGGCGGTGGAGCTCGGAGCGTCGGCCGCCCACCTGGCGGATCTGCGCGAAAAGTTCGCCCGCGACTACATCTTCCCCTGCATCCGCGCCAACGCCGTTTACGAACAGGGGTACTTCCTCTTCAGCGCCCTCTCCCGGCCCCTCATCGTCGAGGAGCTCGTCAAGATCGCCGAGGAGGAAGGCTGCGAATACATCGCCCACGGTTCGCGCGGCATCGGCAACGACATGCTCCGGATCGAAAACTGCATCCGCGCCGTCGCCCCCCACCTGCGCGTCCTGACGCCCCTCGTGGAATTGGGCCTGCGCTCGCCCAAGGACGACCTCGAATACGCCCGCCGCGCCGGCATCCGCTTCGAAAGCGAACGCCAGGCCGTCTACAACATCGAACAAAACCTCTGGGGCAACAACATCCAGCTGCGCGACGTCAAGGACACCTGGGAGGAGCCTCCCAAGGACACCTACCTCCTGACCGTTCCGCCGGAGGACGCCCCCGCCAAGCCGACCGTCCTCGAAATCGACTTCCGCAACGGCGAGCCCGTCGGCGTGGACGGCGAGGAAATGGGCCCCGTCAAGCTCATCGAGACGCTCAACAAAATCGGCGGGCGCTGCGCCGTCGGGCGCTTCGACGTGGTCGAAAACCGCATCAGCGGACTGAAGACCCGCGAGATCTACGAGTCCCCCGCCGCGGCGATCCTGCTCACGGCGCACCGGGCGCTGGAATCGATCACGCTGGAGCGGGAAGTCCTTCACTTCAAGGACTCGCTTTCGCAGCGCTACGCGGACCTCGTTTACGAGGGCAAGTGGTTCCTCTCCGTCCGCGAAGGCCTGGACGCGTTCTTCGCCAAAATCAACGAGCGCGTCACGGGCACCGTCCGCCTCAGCCTCTGTCGCGGCGCCATCGCCGTCACCGGCCGCAAGTCCGCGTTCTCCCTTTTCGTCCCGCCCCAGGAGCGGGCCGGAAGCCCCCCGCCCCTCCGCGCCGCCCGATGAAGGTCGAAATCCTCTCGACGGGCACGGAGCTCCTCCGCGGGCGCGGAATCGACACCAACGCCGCGTGGCTCGCCCGCGAGCTCGAAGCCGCCGGCCTCGAAGTGCGGCACCGGCAGGTCGTGGACGACCACCTGGGAAGGCTGGTGGACGCCCTCAAGCTCGCCGCCGCGCGTTCGGACATCATTCTCCTGACGGGGGGGCTGGGGCCCACGGAGGACGACTACACCCGCGCCGCCGCGGCGGAAGCTTTCCACAGGGATCTTGTCTTCCGTCCCGAGCTCTGGCGGCGCATCCGCGAGCGCTTCCGGCGCGCCCGCGTTCGCATGGCCGCCATCAACCGCCGTCAGGCGTTCCTTCCCCGGGGGGCGCGCGCCCTTCCGAACCCGAACGGCTCGGCTCCCGGCTTCGCCCTCCGCCAGGACGGCGTCTTCTTCGCGGCGCTTCCCGGCCCGCCGCGCGAAATGCGTCCCATGTTCCTCAGGCACGTTCTGCCCGGGCTGCGCCGCCGGGCGGATTATCTCTACTGGGAAGGCCGCTCGTTCGGCGTGCCCGAAGCGACGGTGGACGAAATCGTCCGCCCGATCGTGGGGCGGCGCGCGGCCTACGGCTTGACGGTCCAGGGCGGGCAGGTTACGATCTGGATCCGGGCGGAGGGGCCCGGCCGCGCGCGGACGGTCGCCGCGCTTTCGCGGCGCATCCGCCGGGCTCTCGGGAAGGCGTTCTACGAGGGGGATCTCCACGAGGTCGTGGCCCGCCGCCTGATCGAGACCGGGACCACCTTCGCCGTGGCGGAGTCCTGCACGGGCGGGCTTGTGGCCCACCGTCTGACGGAGGTGCCCGGGATCTCGGCGGTCTTCCTGGAGGGAGTGGTGGCCTACTCCAACGCCTCGAAGATGCGCCTCCTGGGCGTGCCCGAGGATCTCCTTCGCCGCCACGGCGCCGTCAGCGAAGAGGTCGCGCGCGCGATGGCGCGGGGCGTCGCCCGGGCGAGCGGCGCCGCCCTCGGCGCCGCCGTTACCGGCATCGCCGGACCCGGCGGAGGAACGCCCGCCAAGCCCGTGGGTCTGTGCTACATGGCCGTCGGCGAGCGCGTGGAACGCAAGGTCTTTTCCGGCGAACGCTCCTTCGTCAAGGAGCGCGCGGCCATGCACGTGCTGGACATGGTGCGGCGCGAGCTGGGGTAGCCGCCGCGCCGGACGTTCGGGGGGGAGGGGCATGCGCCCGAAACGCTGGGTTTTCGCCCGAACCGACCGCGCCGCCGGCGAGCGGCTGGCCCGGGCGCTCAACATCTCGCCCCTGACGGCGACGCTGCTGGTCAATCGGGGACTGCGCGACCCGGCGGAGGCCCGCCGCTTCCTCTCGCCGGAACTTTCCGCCCTGCTGGATCCCCTGCGCTTCGAGGAAATGGGCCGCGCCGTGGACCGCCTGGAGGCGGCCTTGCGCGGCGGCGAGAAGGTCGGCATCTTCGGCGACTACGATGTGGACGGCGCCTCGGGAACGGCGATTCTCGTCAAGCTCTTCGGGCTCTTCGGACACCCGGTGATCTACCGCGTTCCCCACCGCGTGCGCGACGGTTACGGCCTCAACGCCGCCGCCGTCGAGGATTTCGCCCGCGAGGGCGTCCGGGTCCTCGTGACGGTCGATTGCGGAACGCGCGACCTCGAGGAGCTGGAGCGCGCGCGGGCGCTCGGGATCGACGTCATCGTTCTCGACCATCACGAACCCGGGCCGGCGCTCCCTCCGGCCCTGGCGATCCTGAACCCCAAGCGGCCGGGATCGTCCTACGGGTTCACCGGCATCTGCTCCTCCGGCATCTCCTTCAAGCTCGCCTGGGCGCTGGCGGACCGGACGGCGGCGCGGCGGCGGCCGGGCTTCGACGGCTTCATCCTGGACGCGATGGGCCTGGCGGCGCTCGGGACGGTGGCGGACGTGTGCCCTCTGACGGGGGAGAACCGCGTGTTCGTCCGCTACGGCCTGGAGGCCCTGCGGGCCTGCCGCGGCCGCGGGCTGCGGGCGCTTCTGGCGAAGGCCGGGCTCGAAGGCCGGGCGCTCGACACGTTCGACGTGAGCTTCAAACTGGCGCCGCGCCTGAACGCCCTGGGGCGGCTGGGCTCGGCCATGGACTGCGTGGAGCTCCTCGTCACCGACGACGCGGCGCGCGTGGAGGCGGTGCTGGAGGTGCTGGAGCGATCCAACCGCGATCGAAAAGGCATCGAGGACGACATCTTCCAGCAGGCCTGCGCGCAGGCGGAAGCGGCCGGCGGAGCGGAAGCGCCGGCGATCGTCGTGGCCGACGAGCGCTGGCATGTGGGAGTGGTGGGGATCGTCGCGGCCCGCCTGGTCGAGCGGTACCACCGGCCCGCGTTCGTCCTGGCGATCGAAAACGGCGTGGCGCGGGGTTCCGCCCGGTCCGTGGCGGGCTGGCCGCTCCACGAGGCGCTGGCGGCCTGCGGGGACCTTCTTCTGACCCACGGCGGGCACGCGATGGCGGCGGGTCTCTCGCTGCGGACCGAGAGCCTCGAGGCCTTTCGGCGCCGCATTCTCCGCCGGGCGGAACAGGACCTGACCCCCGAGCGGCTGGAGCCCCGCCTGGACGTGGACGACGAAGTGCCCCTGGGCGCCGTGACCCGGCCGGTTGTCCGGGAGATCGCCCGGCTGGCCCCGCACGGGCCCGGGAATCCGCCGCCCCTTCTGGCCGCCGCCCACGTGCGCGTGGCCGGCGAACCGCGCCTGATGGGCCGCCGCAACGAACACCTGTCGCTCTACCTCGCGCAGGACGGCGCCTCGGTCCGCGCGGTCGGATTCGGCATGGGGGCGCTTCTGGAATCCCTGCGGCGGTGCCGGACCGTCTCGGTGGCCTTCACGCCGGAAATCAATTCCTGGCAGGGCGCCGAGTCGGTGGAACTTCACCTCCGGGACCTGAAGCCCGACGAGGAGTAGATTCCTACCGCTGGGCGTACAGGAACTCGATCATCTCCCCGAGGATCCGCGCGTAGGCGTCGAAATCTTCCGGCCGCCTCCCGAAGCTCGGATTGAAGAAGAACGCGATCGCCGCCTGGGCGTTCCGCCGCGCCATGTATCCGTCGGCCTCCGCGTCGCTTTCAGTGAACCGGAAAGCGCGCTTCTGGCCGCGGTGCTCGTACGTGGCGTCCAGGTCCTCGAACTTCATGTCGACTCGATAGGCCGGCCGGTGCTTCTCCAGAAGCTGGGCGTACAGCGCCTTGAGCCGTCGGATCGTCGCCGGGGTCCAGCCCGTCCAGGCGACCTCGCAGACCTCAAGCTCCTCGCCCGCCGGCGTCGTTTCGCTGTGTTCGCGGATGGCGACGACCAGGGAAACCGGCCGGCCGGGGGAAACTCCCGCCGCCGCCCGAAGCATCGAGAGATACTCGACCGTGACCTTCCGGGCGCGTTCGGTGGATCGGGCCGGACCGAGCGTGCCGTCGGGCGCGAATTCCCCCTCCGTTCCCCGGTCCACGTTGAACCAGACGCGGCGGGCGCGGTCCCGGTGATGGTGGCCGCTGACCAGGCCCACGTCCAGGTGCTCCGCCAGCGTCCGCGCCAGCCGGCCGGCGTCGGTTTCCGATCGGCTGTAGGGGGCCGAGACGACCACCCCCGCCAGGCGCGCGTTGGCTCCGGGTTCGAAGGCGATGAAGGGTTCCGGGTCCCGCCGGACGGCCGCCTCGAGCGTCCGGCGCCAGGCGGCTTCGGCTTCCACGTCCGCCCGCACCGGCGCCGAGGGGCGCTCGCCCGCCCGCACGGACGACCGCCGTCCCGCTTCGACGAGCGCCTCGCCCTTTTCCCCGCGCAGCCGCACCGCTCCCTCGAGAACGGACAGCGTCATCCGGCGCGCGTCGAGGGAGACGAGGAACGCCGTCCCCGTGACGCGCGCCTCGCCGTGGGACGTGGCCACGACCACGGATCCCGGCCGCGGGCGCACCTTCAGGAAGACCGAGCCCCGAAGGAGCGTGAGCCGCCATTCCCCGTCCGGACGCTCCTCCACGCGCGCGGCGGAGGAGCGGTCCAGCGCGATCTCGATCTCGTCGCCCGCCCGCAGGAGCGCCGGGCGCCGGTGACCCGTCCGCACCTCGTCTTCGGGGTCCAGCCGGGCTTCGCGTTCCAGCGGTTCCGTGGCGTTCCCGCGGGCGTGCACGGCGCTGCCGGTCGCCAGGGCCAGCACCACGGGCCGCCGAACCGGCGGCGGCACGGGCCGGATCTCGGTTCCCGCGGGCGGGCGGGTGGGAGACGGTTCCGGCGGGCGAGCGGGGGAGGGTTCCGGCGGACGCGCCGGGGGCGGCGGAGGGGGAGCCGTACGCGGCGGCTCGGCCGGCG
>DATLZA010000006.1 GCA_035574235.1 Planctomycetota bacterium
GGGCCTCCGCGAGCCGCTCCGGCGGCACGCCCTGGATGAGGACCGGCGCGTTCGTCAGCTCGACGATCTCCGTCTCGGACGCCGCTCCCGTGCGGGGATCCACCACGCGAACCTTCGCGCCGAACGAAAGCCGGGACGCCGTCCCGGGCGCGGCCCAGGCGGCCAAGACGGGGCCCTCCGCGCCCTCGAAGGCGAACGCGAAGTGCCGGCCGTCCTCCACCCACCACCCGGCGCGCTTTGGAGCGTGCCCCAGCGTCTTCACCAGCTGGGACATCGCCGTGAAGGAGGGGCGCCGCGGGCCCCGGCCGTCGCCTCCGGCGATCAGCCCGAAGGGGCCCGAATCGCCGTCGACGGCTTCGAACCAGTGGATTCGCTTCACCCCCTGGGCCAGGCCGAGGATAAAGGCTTTCACGAGCTGATCGGCCTGGCGTTCCGGGCTGTGTCGCGCGTCGACGATGGTGCCCACCTCGGTGATGACGATCGGCGCGTCCTTCTGCTTCGGGCTCTTGTCGGCGAGGAGCCTGCGGATGGTGGGCACGATGCTCATGTACTGCGCCTCCCAGCCGCGCTCGACCATGTCCAGCACCTCGTAGGGATGCACTGTCACATAGTCGAAGTGGCCGGCGGCGCCGGCGTCGAGCGCGCGGGCGAGAAAGTTGAGATTCACGCTCTGCGCCGCCAGTCCGATCTGCAGCGTGGGATCGACCTTCTTGGCGGTCCGGTAGGCGGAGACGACGATCTTTGCGTAATCTTCCGGCGACTTGCTTTCGCTGAAGTTGGGCGGCTCGTTCCAGACCTCCCAATGTTTCACCCGGCCCTGCGTGCGCGCCAGGAGGCTCATGATCCAGGTCTCCCATTCGGGAATATGCTTCACGGGGAACGAGAATTTCTCCCCCTTCGGGCTCCAGGCCAAGATGCCGCAGAGGCGGTAACCGTGCTTGTCCGCGACGGCCAGGACCCGCTCCGGCTGTTCCTGGTTGAAGCCCCGGATCCATCGGAGGCCCGTCTCCGCGATCACGGGAGACCAGGAGGCGATGCCCCAGGAGGACGAATGCGAGGGCGCGACTCCCCAGGGACTCTCGTCGAGGTCGGCGTTCTGCGCCAGGACGGCCGCGAGCAGGAGGCGGATCATGTTCCTCCATACATAGCGCGGGACGGCTCCGGCGCGTCGGACGACGAAAAGAAACAGGCGTCGACGGTGCAGAGAGGATCCTGGGTCATTCCAGGATGACGTAGAGCGCGTCCTCGGGAAGCTTCACCGCGAACGTCCCCGATTTCGACTCGGCCCGGAGCGTTCCCGACGGCATTCCGTTCGGGTCGAGCACCGTCGCCCGGCGGATCCGGGGGTTGGCGACCTCAAGCTCGGCGCTCAAGAGCTCCACGTTCCACGGCGCCGAACCGATGTCGTCGATCCTCTTTCCGGTATGCGTGCGTCCTTCGGCGTCCCGGAACGTCGCCGGACTCTCCTTCCACCCGTAGGGACGGCAGCGCGTCGTCGTTTGAACCAGGATCCGCGAAGAAGACGCCAAGTCCCGATCATCCAGCGACACCGCCAGCACCGTCGCGTACTCGTTCGAACAACGCAACGTCACGGCCCCCAGACGAAGCGGCCCCGCCGGCGCGAGGAACCCCGTCGCGCCGGCCGCTTTCGGCGCCGCCAGGGTGCAGATCCCCCGGCGATAGTCCCAGACGAGCTCCCCCGTGACGCTCGTGACGGTACCGGCCTGTTCGTCGATGAGCCGCGAGAGATCCGCCACGCGGGTTCCCGCCGGGTCGCCGCCGTAGATCACCTCCACCGGTCCCGCGAGGAAGGCCAGCGGCGTGATTCCCCCCTCGATGTCGGATCGCCGGCCGGCCGATCCCGCGTCCCGGTTCGGATCGAACGCCGCGTCCTCCGAAATCCGCGGCGCCCGGCGCCGCCAGAGATCCTCGAGCGGCCGTACCTCCCGCACGACGGGCTCGCCCTTGCGCACGTAGCCCTTGCGGAAGCACAGTGAGGCGGCCGGAAATCCCCCCAGGATCGCCGGATTGGCCACCTGCCACTTGTTGATCGTGGGGTCGTAGCCGACGTTGCCCATCGCGAACCAGAAGTACGCGTCCACCCCCGTCAGCGCGCTGTAGGCCGCCACGAGGAACGGCCCTTCCGACTGATGCCCGAGCGGCGACACCCAGGTGGACTCGGAAATCACCAGCGGATATCCGGCCACCTGCTTGTGGTTGAGCGCGAACTCCCGGGGCGTTCGCAGAACGGAGGGGTCCGTGAAGAAGTCTCCCGGCGAGACGAGATAGCCGACCTTGTGGCCCTCGGTGGGGTTGACGTGAATCCCGGTGTAGTACTTGTTCGACCCGATCACCGCGTTGGCCGTGTAGGACCAGCGCTCCGCATCCATCAGCCTCACCGGGTCGGCCGTTCTCCAGTTCCCCGCGTTGATGAGCACGTCGCACCCCAGCTCCTTGCGGAAGAAGTCCTCGATCGAGCGGTTGAACTCGTACATCGTCTCGGCCCAGAACTGAAGCTGGTCGGAAAGCCGCGCGGCCTGCGCCCCCTGCCGCTCTTGCGTCATCTCCCAGATGTGATAGAAGCCGGCGACGCCCCGGTCGAAGTCGTCCCCGGGCGCGGCCGCCCCCGGCCACGCCTGGCGCGCCCGCTCCAGCGACCCGTACTTGCGCGCCAGCCACCGCCCGAAGCGTTCCCCGAACCGCCGCGCCTCTTCGCCCTTGATCTGCGCCACGGTCCAGAAGAGCAGACTGTCTTCGTTCTGCGTCTGGAAGAAGGCCACCGCCGGATCCTTGGCGAGCGGAACGCCCGTATACGGATTGAGCCGCGTGAAGAGCGCCCGCACCCAGGATTTGTATCCGTTCTGGAGCGTCTCATCCCAGAAGAGCATCCCCGGCAGCGGCCCCGACGGATGGCCCGGAAGATTCCAGCTCGGCTGCGCGTGCACCGCCACGGCCCAATAGGGCACGATCATGACGTAAATCCCTTCCTCGCGCATCGCCGCGACGATCTTGTGGCACCGGTCGATCTCCGATTCGTCCACGTCGGTGATCCTCGAGTTGGGCGCCTTCGGGTGCAACGCGGCGGCGACACGCACGAGGTTGACCCCCCGCTTGGCGAGAAACCGAGCCTGCCGGCGATAGTCCTCCAGAGAAGCCGCCCCCGGGAGACCTATATTGACCGCCCAGAAACGGACCGGCCGGCCGTTTCCGAGGACGAAATCTCCCTCCGGCGTCCGCCGCACCCAGCTGGATTCGCCCGCCCGCTTCTCGTTCAGACTCCGAAGGTCGAGCGCCGCGCGGGCCTCGAAGAGATCGGCTTCCGGCTCGAACGCCCAGCGGCCCGGATCGGTCAGCCCCAGCTTCTGGCCGGGTTTGAGCGCCCCGTTCGGGTAAAACGGACGGGTCGTCAGCACGAAGCAATCCACCGCTCCGTGATGGTGGTTGCCCGAGTGCATCCGGAAGGAAATCGTGTGGCGCCCTTTCTCGAGCCGGATCCGGCCCGCGGGAATCCAGGCCACAAAACGCATGTCCGGCTGGCCGTTGTCGGCGATGTTGACCGAATCGCGCGCCTCGCCCATGGGGACCGCCTTCCACTCCCCTCCGTCGATCCGGTAGGAAAGCGCCGCCCCGGCGACGGGATTGGCCCTCACCCAGAAGGCGTACTCTCCCGCCGAGGCGATCTCGAAGTCGTACTCGGCCGTCCCTTCCGACGGCCCGAAGTTCGAGAGCCAGTCGCCTCCGGAAAGATGCGCCTTCTTGACCGAGTCGTACCAGCCGTGGCGCTGCACGGATTTCGTCCGCGCCGATTCCCCTTCGATCCAAACGAATCCCTCGTCGGCCCCCCGCGCCGTCGCGGGAAAAAGCGCGGCCAGCGCCGCCCCGTACGCCACCACCGCTCGAATCTTCTTCATCGCCGTTCCTCGAACGAAGTCCCCTCTCCTATTCCGTGTCCGCCGCCCATCGTCTGGCGCGATCGCCGATTTTTCGGTCGTCCCCGTGGAAACCGTATATTAGAGATAGGCAGCACGCCGCGGCGATCCCCCTGTTTCGCGGAGGCAACGCGGCGCGCGATCGGAACGACGCCATGGCCGCGAACCTCGAGGACACCACGCTGGGAGGGACGCGCCGGGATTTTCCCGAGACCCAGGGGGATTTCCTGGCCCGCGTCCGGGACGCCTCGGACGACGTCCGCCGGGCCGGCCTCGAGGAGCTGGCGCGCCGCTACTGGAAGCCGATCTACTACTACTTCCGCCTGGGATGGGCCAAGACCAACGAGGACGCCAAAGACCTCACGCAGGCCTTCCTGGCCTGGCTTGTGGAGGACGACGCGCTGCGCCGCTATGAAGCGGAACGGGCTTCGTTCCGGACCTACCTCAAGACGCTTCTGAAGCGGTTCGCGCAGCACGAGGAGGAAGCCCGGGGACGGCTCAAGCGCGGGGGCGGCGTGCGCCTGGTCTCGCTCGACGACGAAGCCCTCGATCGGACACCCCCGGTCGACCCGGGAGACGATCCGGAGAGGCGTTTCGACCGCGAGTGGCTGCGGACGCTGACCGAGCGGGCCGTGGGCGCGGTGCGCCGGCAGTTCGAAGCGAACGGACGCGCCCTCGCGTTTCGGGCGTTCGAGGAATACGATCTCGTCAACCCCGCCCGGCGGCCGACGTACGCCGAGGTGGCGGCGCGCCTGGGCGTGAAGGAAAGCGACGTTCGAAATCACCTCTTCGCCGTGCGCGAGGAAGTCCGGGCCGCGCTCCGCCGGGAGCTGGCGGAGCTGACGCGCGACGCCGCCGAGCTCGAAGAGGAATGGAAGGCGCTCCTGGGCTCCTGAGCCGCGACCATGGCCGACGACGACTGGATCCAGGGGCTGCGCCGCGGCCTGCGCGAGCACGAGCGGGATCGCGCCGCCCCGGCCCGCCTCGGACGGTACGAGATCCTCGAACGCCTGGGGGAAGGGGCCACGGCCGTCGTCTATCGCGGGTGGGACCCCGAGCTGCGCCGGCCCGTGGCGCTCAAGGTGCTCCACGCCTCGGCCCAGGCGGCCCCTGTGGCGCGTGAACGCTTCCGGCGGGAAGCGGAAGCGATGGCCGGCCTGGCGCACCCCAACGTCGTCTCCGTCTACGACGCGGGCGAAGAGAACGGGCGACTCTACCTCGTCCTCGAGCTCGTCGAAGGCCGCCCCTTGAGCGACATGATGACGCCGGCGGCGCTGCCGCTCTTCGAGGAGATCGCCCGCGGCGTGGGTGCCGCGCACGCCCGCGGAATCGTCCATCGCGACCTCAAGCCCTCCAACGTGCTCGTAACGCCCCAGGGCCGCCCCAAGGTGGCGGACTTCGGGCTGGCCCACATGGCCGCTTCGCCGGTCGAGCTGACGCGCACCGGGGCGGTGCTGGGGACTCCGCTGTACATGGCTCCCGAGCAGATCGAAGGGCGGGGCCGGGACATCTCGCCGGCCACGGACGTCTACGCGCTGGGGGCGATGCTCTACGAGGCCGCGACCGGACGGCCTCCGCACACCGGGGAGACGCCGCTGGAGGTGTACGCCCGCGCCGTACGCGACGACCCCGTTCCGCCGCGTCGCCTGAATCCCGCGTTGCCCGCCGGCCTGGAGGCCGTGCTCCTGAAAGCGCTCGAGAAGGATCCGCGCCGAAGGTATCCGGACGCCGCGGCCCTGGCGGAGGATCTTCGGCGGCTCCGGGAGGGAGCCCCGGTGGAGGCGCGAGCGGTCGGCTTCTGGGGCCGGCTGGCCCGGAAGGCCGCCCGCCGCCGGGCGGCGCTTTTGGGCGCGTCCGGCGCCGCCCTCGCGCTGGCCGCGGCCGCGCTCTGGGGCGCGGGGGCGGCGGATCGCCTGGCCGAGAGGGCGCAGGCGGAGGAACGCGAGCTCCTCCTGCGCCTTCCGGAAATCCGGGATCCGCGCGGGAACGTCGTCGTGCGCGCGGGAGCCGCGGCGCAGCCGGCGGGCCCGGCGCGGCGGCTTCTGCCCGGCGAGGCGCTCGAGACCGCGGCCGAATCGACCGCCACGCTCGTCTATCCGGACCAGGCGCGGATCGATCTGGCCGCCCATACGGCGGTGCGGCAGGAAGTCCGCTCGACCGGCGCGGACGGGCGGACGCTCGTCCTCGAACGGGGCCTCCTTCTCGTCAAGAGCGCGCCGGGGATTCCCGGGGCCCCGCTCCGTCTGAAGACGGCATGGGGGACCTTCGAGCTGGCCGGGGGCGTCTGGGTCGCCGAAGCGTCTTCCGGCGGGGCGACGCTCGACGTGCGGGCCGGTTCCGCGGTCGTGCGTCCGGCCGGAGGGGCGGCCGCGTTCGAGGCGGCGATGGGGGAGCGCGCGACGATCGGGCCGGACCGATCGGCCTCGGTCGAGCCGCTGGGGGAGGGGCCGGCGGCGGAGTTCCGTCGAAGGAAGGGGGCGGATCGGTCGCTCGTGGGGCACTGGAAGCTCGACGAAGGGCGCGGATCGGTCCTGGCGGACGCTTCCGGGCGGGGTCGCGCGGCGCGTCTGCGGGGCGGGGCGAGCTGGGCCTCGGATCGCGGCCGGCCGGCCGTCCGGGTGGACGGACGGGACGGGGCGATCGAGTTTCCGGGGGGCGCCGATTTCGACCGCCTCCAGGACGAAAGTTACACGCTGGTGGTCTGGTATTTCCCGGAGGCGGCCCCCTGGGAGCCGGGCATCGAGTTTCGCGGAGCCCATCCGATTCTGATGAAGCCCGGCTGGCGGGAAGGGATTCTGTACACGGGCAATCGAACGTTCCTGATGCTGCACTGGACGAAACCGGCCCGCTGGCTGGGCGCGTTCACGTCCGGCGAGGCCTATCACCCGGGACGCGGATACCATCTGGCGGGAGTGGTCGATCGGGCCACCCGGCGGACCGAGATCTACGTGGACGGCCGGCTGGGCGGCGCGGTGGACTGGCCGGAGGACGCCCCTTCGGAGGAGTTCGGCGACCTGCGCTGGCAGGCAGGCCATCTGGATCCGCCGGTGGCGACTCTTCAGCCCGCCCGCGGGTTCTTTGGCTCGGTGCGGATGTACGCGCGCGCGTTGAGTCCCGCGGAGGTCGAGATCCTCTACGAGGCGGAGCGGTAGGCGCTCCGGGAATCGCTCGGAAGCGGCGGGAGCAACTCCCCTTTATGAGGACGGATCCGTTCGACTATAATCGGAGCCGTTCGGCCAGGACGTTCCGATGCCTTCCCCCTCTCGAATCGCGCCCTGGAAGCCGTTCCTTGTCCTGGGGGTATCCCTGTCCCTCACCGTCGTGGCGGTCTACTCCTCGCTGGCGATGGCGGAGGCGAAGGACCGTGCCCGTTTCGAGAACCGGCTTCAAAGGACTCAGGATCTCATCGCCAGCCGGATGGAAACCTACATCACGATGTTGCGGGCGGCCTCGTTCCTTTTCGCCTCGGAGACGCCGGGACTCCGGTTCCGCCAAGGAGACCTCGAGGCGTTCGTGGATCGCCTGCAGCTCGCGCGGGACTATCCGGGGATCGCGTGCATCGGCTTCAGCCGCCGGCTGGCGCCGGAAGGGGACGCGGAACTGGCCGAGCAGATGCGCGCGTCGGGACGTCCGGGGTTCCGCGTGTGGCCCGAAGGGGAGCGTCCGGAACGCTTTCCCCTCACGCACGTCATGCCCGAATCGGAGGGCGCCGGGGACCTCGTGGGGTTCGATCTGATGGTCGATCCCGCGGTCCGCGCCGCCATGGAGCGCGCCCGGGACTCCGGCGCGGCGGTCGCGACCGACCGCGTGGAGTTGGGCCTCCGCGGAGAGCGGGAGTCGCAATTCGTCGTGTGCGTCCCCGTGTACCGTCGGGGGATCATTCCCGGGCGGATGCGGGAGCGTCACGAAGCGCTCGAGGGGTTCGTGCACGGGTTCTTCCGGTTGCGGGGGCTCCTGGAGGGCCTCTTCCGGGGCGGCGAGGCGCATCCCGGGATCGCCTTCGAGATTTTCTCGGGGACGGGGACGAATCCCGCGGCGCGGATCTATCGTTCGGACGAGGCGGCGGATCCGGGACCGGCGCATGATCCGAACTTCACGCAGACGGCGCCGCTGACGATCGCCGGCCAGCCCTGGACCGTGCGGTACTGGACGGTGCCGCCGTTCGGCGAAGGCTCGGCCCGCGGCCAGGCCTTCATGGCTCTGCTCCTGGGGCTGGCGGCCAGCGGCGGGCTCTTTTGGGCCGCCTGGTCCCAGCACCGGGCGACCGAGGAGCTCCGGCGGTCCGAGGAGACGCTGGAGAGCCGGGTCAAGGAACGGACCGCGGAGGTCGAGGCGGCCAACCGGGAGCTCGAGGCGTTCAGCTACTCGGTTTCGCACGACCTGCGGGGTCCCCTTCGCAGCCTCGACGGATTCACGCAGATGCTCCTGGATCAGTATTCCGACCGGCTCGACGACCGCGGGAAGGACTACCTGCGGAGGGTTCTGTCCGCCGCGGGCGAGATGGGGCTTCTGATCGACGGCTTTCTCAAGCTGGCGCGGGTGACGCGCCAGGAGATGCGGCGGGATGCGGTGGATCTGAGCGCGGCGGCGGAGGGGGTTGCGCGGGAGCTGCGCCGGAACGAGCCGCGGCGGGCGGCGGAGTTCCGGATCGAGCCGGGCGTCTGGGTCAAGGGGGACGCGCAGCTCCTGCGCGTGGCGCTGGAGAATCTGCTGGGGAACGCCTGGAAGTTCACGGCGCGGCGGGCGACGGCCCGCATCGAGTTCGGCGCCGAGCGTCGCGGCGCCCGGGTGGCGTGTTTTGTCCGGGACAACGGCGCGGGTTTCGACATGTCCCTGGCCGGCCGCCTCTTCCGTCCGTTCGAACGCCTGCATCCGGCGGAGGAGTACCCCGGCATGGGCATCGGCCTGGCCACGGTCCGGCGGATCGTGGAGCGCCACGGGGGAGAGATCTGGGCGGAGAGCCGTCCGGACGCCGGCGCGACGTTCCACTTCACCCTGGAGGCGGCGGAGCCCGCGCCTCCCGGCAAGGGTTCGCTTTCTTCTTCAACCCAGGAGGCCGGCCGTGGCCGCTGAGGGCAACTCCGGAATCATCCTGCTTGTCGAGGACCGGCCCGACGAAGTCGAGCTGATGAAACAGGCCCTGCACCAGGCGGGCATCACGAATCCGCTTCGAATCTTTTCCGACGGGACCGAGGCGATCTCCTACCTTGAGGGGCGCGATCGGTACGCGGATCGGGACGCGTGGCCTCTGCCTCGACTGGTCCTTCTGGATCTCAAGATCCGGGGCCGGTCCGGGCTGGAGGTGGTGACCTGGGTCAAGAGCCGGCCGCGGCTCCAGCGGATCCCGGTGGTCGTTGTCACCTCGTCGCGGGAGACTTCGGACATGGAGAAGGCCTACGCGGCGGGCGCGAATTCCTACCTGGTCAAGCCCACCTCTTTCCGCGAGTTCGTGGAGACGATGAAGATCACCGCGACCTACTGGATCAACGTCAACGCGAGTCTCGAACCCTGACCGCTTCGGGCCTATCGCTGCGGGCGAGGGTCGGTTTTCGGAGCGGAGGCGGCCGGAAGCTCGATCCAGAACCGGCTTCCCTGTCCCGGGGACGACTCCAGCCCGACCTTGCCGCCCATCCGTTCCATGGCCCGGCGGACGATCGCCAGCCCGATCCCCGTTCCCGGATAGCCGGAACTCGGGTTGAGCCTTTCAAACACGCGGAAGATCCGGTCGTGGTATTCGGGCGCGATGCCGATTCCGTTGTCCTCCACCCAGATCCTGACCCGCTCGCCGTGGCGTTCCGAACGGATTCGGACGACCGGCCGGACGCCGGGGGGCACGAACTTGACCGCGTTGGAGATGAGGTTGTAGAAGACCTGGGTCAGGAGCACGCGGTTGGCCCGCAGGGGCGCGAACGGTCCTTGGATGGCGATGTCGGCCTGTCCGACTTCGACCCGGGCAATGGATTCGGAAAGGACCTCGGCGGGATCCACCTCGGTCAGCTCGATCCGGTCCCGTCCCAGCCGGCTGAACGTCAGAAGGTCCTGGATGAGGGCGTCCATCTGGCGGGCGCCGTCGGCGATCCGGTTGAGGCAGTCCCGTCCCATGCCGCCTTCGAGCTTGTCCGCGTACTCCTCCAGGAGGATCTCGCTGAAGCCGGTGATGGCCCGCAGGGGTCCCCGGAGGTCGTGGGAAACCGAATAGCTGAACGCCTCGAGCTCCCGGTTGGCCGCGCGCAGCTCCTCCTCGGCGCGCCGGCGCTCCTGCACCTCCCGTTCCAGGGATCGCGTCTTCAGGAACAGCTCGACGAAGACGCGCACCTTCGAGCGCAGGATCTCGGGGTGGACCGGCTTGACGATGTAATCGACCGCGCCGATCGAATATCCCCGCGTGATCCGCTCCAGCGGATCGTCGAACGCCGTGACGAAGATGATGGGGATGTGGCGGGAGCGCGGCCGGGCACGGATGAGGGCCGCGGTTTCGAGCCCGTCCATCCCGGGCATGCGGACGTCCAGCAGGATGACGGCGAAGTCCTGGTGGTAGAGCCGGCGCAGCGCCTCTTCTCCGGACCGCGCCTTGACGATGTTTTGCCCGAGGTCCTGGAGGATCGCCTCGAACGCCTCGAGGTTCTCCTCGTGGTCGTCCACGATCAGGATGCTCGCCTTGTCGCCTTCCGGCGTCATGCGTCCGTTCCGCTCCATGAAGCGCGCCGGGCCTCCGGAAGCCTCTATTCTCGGATTTTCTGATACAGGCCTGCGGCCCGGTCCAGCTCCCGGTACGCTTCCCGGAACGGAGATTCCTCCAGGGCGCCCCGGGGACCCAGGGCGAGAAACCCCAGAGGGATCAGGCTCTCGTGGAGGAGCCGGCACGTCTTCCCGCGCAGCTCCCGGTCGAACGGGCGCAGGAGCCCGCGGGCGAGAATGGCGTGGAAGTGCTGGAACGGTCCGTCCGTCACGGGATTGTAGGAGGCGAAGGTGATCCTTCTTCGGAGGGCGGGCGCCAGGGCGGCGGCGCCGTCCGCCGTCTCGAAGAAGTCCGCCAGGCGCCGCCGGCCGCCGCTGCGGCGGTACTCGCGGGCGGCCTTCCGGACGCTTTCGGGGTCCAGGGTGCACGTCCGGATGCCCTCGACGAGCGTCTCGTGCATCCGTGTCGCGTAGATGCGCACGTTCCGGGGCAGGTCTTCGTCCGCGAGGATCGCCAGCGAGCACAATTCCTCCGGGCGGGCCTCGAGGGCCCAGAGTCGGACCGTGGGATACGTCCGCAGATAAGGCACCGCGTGGGTCCGCAGGGACCGCCAGAACGAGGAGGGCGAGAAGAGGGGAGGGCCGCCGCCGGAAAGCTGCGCGAGGAAGCGCTCCAGGACCGCCGGGTCGCGCAGGAGGCGTTCGGAGAGGCGGGAGATCGAGTCGACTCCTTCCTCGCGCGCTCTTTGCTCGATATGCGGCCGCAGAAAGGAGGGATCGTAGCTTCGAAAATCGTATCCGTATCTCCGGAAGAGGCCCAGGAGCAGGAGTTCGACCTCGATGGACTCGGGGCCGGCGGCGGAGGCCGGCTTCGGGCGCGGGGCGAAGGGACGGTCGAACGCCGCGGCGCCGCGGCCGGCGGGAATTTTCGGGAGCGCGTTCTTCGGGCGGCGGGGCAGGGCCATCTTAAGCATCCCGGGAGAGCCAGACTCTCAAAAGGGACAGGAGCCGCTCCGTGTCCACGGGCTTCGGAATGTAGTCGGAGGCTCCGGCCTCGATGCACCGCTCCCGGTCGCCCTTCATCGCCTTGGCCGTCAGGGCGATGATGGGCAGGCGCTCGAAGCGCGGGTCCTTCCGGATCTCCCTCATGGCCTGGTATCCGTCCATTTCCGGCATCATGATGTCCATGAGGACGATGTCGATCTCGGGATTCGTCCGCAGCTCCTCGATGGCCTTGCGGCCGTCCTGGGCGTAGAGCGTGTTCATGCGGCTCTGCTCCAGCACGCTGGCCAGGGCATAGATGTTGCGCATGTCGTCGTCCACGATGAGGACCGTCCTGCCGGCCAGCGACGGATCCTGGAGGATGACCGATTCGACCGCCCGGCGGTGGGCCTGTCCCAGCTCGGACGCCGACCGGTGGAGGAAAAGCGAGGCTTCCTGGATGAGGCGCTCGGGGGATCGGGCGTCCTTGAGGACGATGGCGCTGGCGGCCCGCTCGAGGTTCTTTTCCTCCTCCGGGCCCAGGTCCTTGCCCGTGTGGACGATGATGGGGAGATTGGAAAGGCCGGGCTCCTTCTTGATCCGCTCGATGAGATCGAAGCCGCTCATGCCCGGAAGGCGCAGATCGACGATCGCGCAGTCGAAGGGCTGGGACCGGAGGGCGGCGAGCGCCTCCTCCGCGGTGGCCGCCACGGTCACCTCCACGTCGTCTCCGGCCAGGAGGCGCGCCAGGTGCTCGCGCTCGGCGGCGGCGTCCTCGACGATCAGGAGATTCTTGCGGCGCCGGTCGAGGAAGGCCTTGATCCTCAGGATGGATTGGGAGAGATCCTCCTTTTCCACGGGCTTGCGCAGGCAGCTGAAGGCGCCCATGCGCAGGGCCCGCTGGGGCTGGTCCCCGCCGGAGAGGACCTGCACCGGGATGTGGCGCAGATCCAGGTCGTGCTTGAGGAAGTCCAGGAGCGCCCAGCCGTCCATGTCGGGCAGCCGGAGGTCGAGCGAGATGGCCTGGGGGCGGAACTTCTTGGCCATGGCCAGGCCCGCCTCGCCGGTGAAGGCGATGAGCCCCTTGAAGCCGTGTTCCCGGCAGATGTCCAGGAGCAGGCTGGCGAAGGTGAGGTCGTCCTCCACGATGAGGAAGATCCGGTCGCCGGGCTGGAGGTTGGCCCGGTCGTCCTGAATGTCGTTGGGCAGAGGGGCGATGAGGGCTTCCTCCCGGAAGACGGGCGCGGCGGGGGGTTCCGCGGCCGGCTCGGCCGCCGGGGCGGCGGTCTCGCGGGCCGGCCGGGCCCGGCCGGGGACGTACTTGCGGGGCAGGTAGAGCGTGAAGGTGGAGCCCTTGCCGGGCTCGCTTTCAAGCTTGATTTCCCCGCCCAGAAGCTTGGCCAGCTCGCGCGAAATTGAAAGTCCCAGGCCCGTGCCGCCGTACTTGCGGCTGGTGGAGGTGTCGGCCTGCTGGAAGGGCTCGAAGATGATCTGGTGCTTGTCCGGCGGGATCCCGATGCCCGTGTCCTTGACCGCGAAGAAGACCACCATGTCCGCCTGATTGAGGGTCTCGGAGTCGCGGCTCCAGCCCCGCGTGGCCACCCCCATGCGGAGCTCGACCTTCCCCTCGTGGGTGAACTTGAAGGCGTTCGAGAGCAGGTTCCGGAGGATCTGCTGCACGCGCTTGGAGTCGGTCTCGAAGGAGGCGGGCAGCCCGGGATCGAGCGCGATGTCGAACTCCAGCTTGCGCTGGACGGCGATCGGGCGGAAGGACGCGTCCACGTCGTCGTGGAGGTCCTTGAACCGCACCTGGCTGACGTCCACGGACATGGTGCCGGACTCGATCTTGGAGAGATCCAGGATGTCGTTGATGAGGGACAGGAGGTCCGTGCCGGCCGTGTGGATCGTGCGGGCGTGGTCCACCTGCTTGGAGGTGAGGTTGCCTTCGGCGTTCTGGGCGAGCTGCTTGGAGAGGATGAGCAGCGAGTTCAGCGGCGTGCGCAGCTCGTGGGACATGTTGGCCAGGAAGTCCGACTTGTACTTCGAGGTCATCTGGAGCTGCTCGGCCTTTTCGTTGAGCTCGTTGTTCTTCTGCTGCAGCTCGTTGGCCAGCGCCTGGGAGCGCTTGAGGAGGTCCTCGGTGCGCATCGTCGCGGCGATCGTGTTGAGCACGATCCCGAAGAGCTCCGTGAGCTGGTCGAAGAAGGTCTGCTGGACGTCGTTGAAGGGCTTGAGGGACGCCAGGGAGATGACGGCCTTGACCTGCTTTTCGAAGAGCACCGGGAGGACGACGACGCTCGCGGGCTTGACCTCCGCGAGGACGGTGTCGATCCGCCAGCCCTCGGGGGGCAGGCCGTCCACGACGAGCTTCTTGCGGTCGCGCGCGGACTGGCCCACGAGCGTTTCCCCGAGCCGGAGGCGCGGGGGGATGTCCCGCGTGCCGCCGTAGGTCGTCACGAGCCGCAGGGGCTCGTCCGGGTCCTCCGTGTCGTCGAAGGTGTAGAAGACGCCGTGCTGGGCGCCGACGAGGCCGGCCAGCTCGGAGAGGATCTGCTGGGCCACGGTCTGAAGGTCCCGCTGGCCCTGGAGCATCCGGCTGAACCTCGCCAGGTTCGTCTTGAGCCAGTCCTGCTCCGCGTTCTTCTGCGTCGTGTCGCGGAGGTTCCGGATCATCTCGTTGATGTGGTCTTTGAGGACCTCCACCTCGCCCCGGGCGTCGATCGTGATCGACCGCGTGAGGTCGCCCTTGGTGACCGCGGTGGCTACGTCCTTGATCGCGCGCACCTGGTTGGTGAGGTTGTTGGCCAGCTCGTTGACGTTGTCGGTGAGGTCCTTCCAGATGCCCGCCACGTCCTTGACGACGGCCTGTCCGCCGAGCTTGCCTTCGGTGCCCACCTCGCGGGCCACGCGGGTCACCTCGCCCGCGAAGGCGTTGAGCTGGTCCACCATCGTGTTGATGGTGTTCTTGAGCTGAAGGAGCTCGCCTTTCACCTCGACGGTAATCTTGCGGGAAAGGTCGCCCTTGGCGACGGCGGTGGTCACCGCGGCGATGTTGCGGACCTGCGCCGTGAGGTTGGAGGCCATCGAGTTGACGTTGTCGGTGAGGTCCTTCCAGACGCCGGCCACGCCCTTGACCTGCGCCTGTCCGCCGAGCTTGCCTTCGGTGCCGACCTCGCGCGCCACGCGCGTGACCTCCTCGGCGAAGGCGTTGAGCTGGTCCACCATCGTGTTGACCGTGCTCTTGAGCTGGAGGATCTCGCCGCGCGCCTCGACGGTGATCTTGCGCGAGAGGTCGCCCCGGGCGACGGCGGTCGTGACCTCGGCGATGTTGCGGACCTGGTTGGTGAGGTTGGAGGCCATGAAGTTCACGTTGTCGGTGAGGTCCTTCCAGGCGCCGGCGACGTCCGGCACCACCGCCTGGCCGCCCAGCCGGCCCTCGGTGCCCACCTCGCGGGCCACGCGGGCCACCTCCGAGGCGAACGAGTTGAGCTGGTCCACCATCGTGTTGACGGTGTTCTTGAGCTGGAGGATCTCGCCTTTCACCTCGACGGTGATCTTGCGGGAAAGGTCGCCCTTGGCGACGGCGGTCGTGACCTCGGCGATGTTGCGGACCTGGTTGGTGAGGTTGGAGGCCATCGAGTTGACGTTATCGGTGAGGTCCTTCCAGGCGCCGGCGACGCCTTTGACGACGGCCTGTCCGCCGAGCTTGCCTTCGGTGCCCACCTCGCGGGCCACGCGGGTCACCTCGCCCGCGAAGGAGTTGAGCTGGTCCACCATCGTGTTGATGGTGTTCTTGAGCTTGAGGATCTCTCCCTTGACGCGCACCGTGATCTTCTTGGAGAGGTCGCCCTTGGCGACGGCGGTCGTGACCTCGGCGATGTTGCGGACTTGGTTGGTGAGGTTGGAGGCCATCGAGTTGACGTTGTCGGTCAGGTCCTTCCAGACGCCGCCGACCCCCTTGACCTTCGCCTGTCCGCCGAGCTTGCCCGCGGTGCCCACCTCGCGCGCCACGCGTGTCACCTCGGAGGCGAAGGCCTTGAGCTGATCGACCATCGTGTTGATGGTGCTCTTGAGCTTGAGAATCTCGCCCTTGGCCTTGACGGTGATCTTGCGGGAGAGGTCGCCCTCGGCGACGGCGGTCGTGACCTCGGCGATGTTGCGGACCTGGTTGGTGAGGTTGGAGGCCATGAAGTTGACGCTGTCGGTCAGGTCCTTCCAGGCGCCGGCCACGCCCTTGACGACGGCCTGTCCGCCGAGCTTGCCCTCGGTGCCCACCTCGCGGGCCACGCGGGTCACCTCGCCCGCGAACGCCCGGAGCTGGTCGACCATCGTGTTGATGGTGTTCTTGAGCTTGAGGATCTCGCCTTTGACCTCGACGGTGATTTTCTTGGAGAGATCGCCCCGGGCCACGGCGGTCGTGACGTCGGCGATGTTGCGGACCTGATTGGTGAGGTTGGAGGCCATGGAGTTGACGTTGTCGGTCAGGTCCTTCCAGACGCCGGCCACGCCCTGGACTTCCGCCTGTCCGCCGAGCTTGCCTTCGGTGCCCACCTCGCGGGCCACGCGCGTCACCTCCGAGGCGAAGGCGCGGAGCTGGTCCACCATCGTGTTGATGGTCTTGGCCATCTGGAGGAAGGCTCCCTTCACGGGGCGCCCTTCGATCTCCATGGGCATGGTCTGGGAAAGGTTGCCCTGGGCCACCGCGCCGATGACGCGGGCCACCTCGATCGTGGGCTGCAGCAGGTCGCCGATCAGGGCGTTAAGCGCCTGAACCTTGACGGCCCAGCGTCCGCGCAGTCCCTCGATGGAGGCGCGCTCCGAGTGCTTGCCCTCCTTGCCGACGGCCCGGGAGACCCGCACGAATTCCCGGGTGATCCGGTCGTTGGCGTCGATGATGCGGTTGAGGGAGCGGGCCAGCTTCGGGTCGGGGCCGTCTTCGGGCGCCCGCACGGAAAAATCCCCCCGGGCGGCGGCCGCCGCGACTTCCTCAAGAGCGGCCTTCTCGCGCCGGAAGGCCTCCCGCTCCTTTCGCGCGGCCTCGACTTCATCGAACGCCTGCTCCAGGATGGTGTTCAAGACCTCGGCAAGTTCTTCCGGAACCCCGGAGTCTTTTCCGACGCGGAAGCGGGGCCGGCGGTGCCCGTCGCGCGCGTGCTTGAGCTGCTGGAGGACGCGCCGGGCCTCCACAAGGGTGGGGCTGGAGCCGTTCGTCGCCATACGGCGTCCCTCGATGTGAAAGAGCCCGCGGACATGCGCCCAAGGGGCGGGAGGGGCTCGGTCCCGGCCCCGAGAGGGAGAAAGGTCACCTCCAAACGGCGGAACGCGGCTGGACGTTCGGCTTTTTCGTCGATCGCAAGATCAAGGTCAAGGAATTTTTGCCTTTTACACGAAAAAAGGCTCATCCCCGCACCGGGATCGGTCGGCCGCGCTCGTCCACCGCCACGTAGACCACTTCCGCTTCCGTGACCACGGCCCGACGCGAGGGATCCTCCGACCGTTGGGCTTCCACCTGCACGCGGACGGTGACGGACGTCGTTCCGACCTTCACGGTTTCCGTGTAGAAGGAGACGATGTCCCCCACGTAAACCGGCTCGCGGAAGACCACCTCCCGCATGCACACGGTCACAAAGCGCTTGTTGGCGTGTTTGCGGGCTTCCACCACCCCGGCCAGGTCCAGGTGCGAAAGAATGACCCCACCGAAAACGGAACCCTGGGCGTTCGTGTCTTTGGGAAGAAGAATCACGCGGATGGCGGGGTCCCTCATCAGGAGGAGCCTAGCATATCGAATCTCTTGTTGTCGAGATTCAGCCGGGTTAGAATTGCTGAACTCACCGATGTCCGCGAGCACGACGTCCCGGATCCTCGAGGCGGTCGACGCCCGGTCGCGACACGTCGTCCAGCGCCTCCAGAAGCTTCTGGAGATCGGGACGCTCCTTTCGGCGGAGCGGGACCTGCTGCGCCTTCTGGGGCTCATCCTGCGGGAAAGCCGGCTTTTGACCTCGGCGGACGCGGGGGCGATCTTCGTGCGGGAGGACGAGATCCGCCTGGTGCCCGACGCGACCGGTCGCGACCGTACCCACACGGTGACCCCGTACCTCTCCCTCAAGGTGGCCCAGAACGATTCGATTCACTTTCCCTTCAAGGAAATGAAGCTTCCCTTTGACGGGAAGACGCTTTCCGGCCACGTGGCCTTGACGGGGGAGATCCTGAACCTTCCGGACGTCTACCGGATTCCGAAGGACGCTCCGTACAGCTACTCGACGGCGTTCGACGAGGCTTCGGGCTATCGCTGCCGGTCGATGCTCGTGGTTCCCATGAAGAACCGCGAGGGGGAGAGCATCGGGGCGCTTCAGCTCATCAACAAGAAGAAGGACCCGACGGCCCTCCTGAACACGCGGGAGGCGGTGGAGCGGTATGTCCTCCCCTTTGATCCGTTCGACGAGGAGTTCCTGCTGGCTCTGGCGTCGCAGGCTGCGGTGTGTGTGGAGAAGGCCAAGCTCTACGAGGACATCGAAAAGATGTTCGAAGGGCTCGTCAGCTCCTTCACGCTGGCTCTCGAGCGGCGCAACCGCACGACCTACGGCCATTGCATGCGCGTGGCCCGGTACGCCGTGGCCATCGCCGAGGCGGTCAACGACTCTCCCCCGGAGCTCTTCGGAGGCTACCGGTTCGGCCCCGCGGAGCTCAAGGAGCTTCGCTACGCCGCGCTTCTGCACGACATCGGGAAGATCGCCGTCCCCGAGGCGGTCCTCGACAAGGAGAACAAACTCCTCGACAGCGAGATCCGCGCCATCGAGTATCGCCTTCACTACGCGCGGCTCCAGGGCAAGCCGGCCGAGAAGATCGCCCGCTGGATCGAGGCGATCCGCCGCATCAACATCCCGCGCGGCTTCACGGAGGCCGACAAGAAGGTCCTCGACGAGATCCGCGCCGAGCGTTTCGTGGACGTGGACGGCCGGGAACGGCCGCTTCTGACGGACCACGAGTACGAGAACCTCGCCGTGGCCCGCGGGAACCTCACCCCGGCGGAGCGCCGCCAGATCGAGCACCACATCGTGGATACCTGGGAGATTCTCAAACGCATCCCGTGGCCCAAGGATTACCTGCGGGTGGCCAACATCGCCGCCTGTCACCACGAGAAGATCGACGGCTCGGGCTATCCCTGGAAGCTGCGCGGCGACGAGATCCCCCTGGGCGGGCAGATCCTGGCGATCGTGGACATTTTCGAGGCGCTGACCGCGAAGGATCGCCCCTACAAGCCGCCGATCCCCATCGACAAGGCGATCTCCATCGTGCAGCAGGAAGTGGACCGCGGGGCGCTCAACCCCAAGCTCTGGAAGCTTTTCCTGGACCGGAAGATCTACGCCCTCTTCAGCGACGAGACGGGCTTCATTCCGCGGCCCCAGGAGCCCGTTCTTTCCCCATGACGTCGCCGGGGCGCGTGGAGCGGCGTCCCCTGGGGCGGACGGGCCTCACGGTGAGCGCCCTGTGCGTATGTCCGGGGGAGGGGCCCGAGCGGGAAACGGTGGCGCGGCGCGCCCGCGTCGCGGGATGCGCCCTCTTCGGGGCGGACCGGACGCTCGAGGAAGGGGCGATGGTTCTGCCCGGCGCCCTGAACGGATCCTCGTACGGCATGGTCCGGTACAACCTGCTCGATCAGACGGAGGCCCATTCCGTCATTCCACGCCTGGCGCGGGAAGGGCGGGGAGTCCTGGCGGTGGGCGTCCTGGCGGGCGGAAGGCTGGCCGGACCGGCGCCGACGGCGGATCCGCGCGCCGGGGCGTTCGATTTCCTGGCGCGCCGGGGCCGGACCCGCGCCCAGGCGGCCCTTCAGTTCGTCCTGGCCAACGAATCCGTGAGCGCCGCGCTCGTGCGGGTTTCGACGGTCGCGCATTTGGAGGAGCTCCTGGGGGCGTTCGCGGCGCCGCCCCTTTCCGGGCGGGAACTGGAGCAGATCTTCGAGACGTGGGCCAACCGACATGACCCGGGTCCTTGAATTCCGCGGCGCGACCCGCTAAAACGCCCCCATGCACCGGATCTTCGCCGGGATGGCCGTCTGGGCGGTGGCCTTGCTTCTGGCCGAGTTCGCCCTGGGGATCCTCACCCGGCGCGTCCAGCCCGCCCTCGTGGGCTGGCACCTGGCTTTCGGAGTGTTCGTGGCGATCTACGTGTGCGTCCTCCACGTCATGGTGATGTTTCACTTCATCGGCAGCGGCAAGGAAATGAAGGAGCACGCCCGCATTCTCGGAGACAACGCCGAGATTCTGCGCCGCCTTCGGCGGCTCAAGATGCAGGTAATGCCCGCCGCCACGTTCGCGCCGGTCCTCATCATGGCCGGGGCGATCCTGGGCGGAGGGGCCCACACGAAGGCGCTCGGGGACTGGGCGTGGATCCACTGGGCGCTCGCCCTGGCGGGTCTTCTTCTCAACCTCTACGTCTTTCCCATCGAATACCGGTGCCTGAAAGCCAACCTCGAGCTTTTGCACGAGGTGGACGAGCGGATCCGTCGAGAAATTTCGCCGGCGCTCGAATCGCCGATCACGAAGGAGTCCCCCGCGACAAGTGCCTCCGTGCGGATGACTCAGGGGGAGCGGACCGCAGGCGAGTCGAACCCTGGGTGAGCCCTTCGACTCCGGCTCTCCATGAAAAACGAGCTCGCTGAGGAATACTTCCGGAAGGCCTACGCCTGCCAGATGGCGGGCCGGCTCGAGGAGGCGATCCGCTATTACCGCACATCGATCGAGCTGGAGCCCACGGCGGAGGCGCATACCTTTCTGGGCTGGACCTACAGTTTCCAGCACCGGTACGAGGAGGCCATCGAGGAGTGCCGCAAGGCCATCGAAGTCGATCCGGACTTCGGAAACCCCTACAACGACATCGGCGCTTATCTCATCGAGCTGGGCCGGTGGGACGAGGCGATTCCGTGGCTCGAGAAGGCGCTCCAGGCCCCGCGCTACGAGCCGCGTCATTATCCCCACTTCAATCTGGCGCGCATTTACGTGCACCGATATGAGTGCGACCGGGCGATCCGGCACCTGGAGGAGGCCCTGGCCCTGGAGCCGGGCTTTGCGCCGGCGCGGCGGGAACTGGCCCGGCTTCGCGCCCGCCTGAACTGAGTCGGGGGAGGGGACCATGAAGCAGGCCATCGTGATGTACGCCGCGAGCGAGACGGACGCCAACCTTTACTACGCGACCCGATTTCTCGTCGGCGACCCCGTGCCGTTCATCCAGGTGGGCGATCGCAAGATGCTCGTGCTTTCCGATCTCGAGCTGGGGCGGGGCCGGGACGAGGCGCGGGTGGACGAGGTCCTGTCCTACTCGGAGATCCTGCGCTCCCTCGGAAAGAAAGCCTCCCTGGCGCGGGTGATCGAAAGCGTTCTGCGGGACCACGGGGCGAGCCGGTGCGTGGTGCCGGCGAACTTCCCGCTCGAGCTGGCGGACCGGCTCCGGGCGCTGGGCCTGCGGGTCCAGGCGCGGCCACACCCCTTCTATCCGGAGCGGGTGCTCAAGACTCCGGAAGAGGTTCGGGCGATCGAGCGAGCCCAGCGGGCCACGGAGCGCGCCGTCGAAGCGGCGCTGGAGGTCCTCCGCCGGGCCCGGATCCGCGGACACAAGATCTACTCGGGCGGCGAGGTCGTCACGAGCGAATTCCTCAAGCGGGTGATCAACGTGAGGCTCATGGAGGAAAATTGCGTCGCCCGCAACACGATCGTGGCCGGCGGCGACCAGGGATGCGATCCCCACAACCGGGGACACGGGCCGATCCGGCCGGATCAGACGATCGTGATCGACGTCTTCCCGCGCTCCGGGGACACACTCTACTATGCGGACATGACCCGGACGGTCGTCAAGGGCGTCCCCTCCCCGGACGTGAGGCGACTGTACGCCGCCGTGCGTGAGGCGCAGGAGGTGGGGATCTCCGGAGTCCGGCACGGGGCCGACGGCCGGAAGCTGCACCAGGAGGTCAAGAGCGTCTTCGATCGCCTGGGATACCGGACCGAGCCGCGGGACGGAAAGATGGTGGGCTTCTTCCACGGCACGGGGCACGGGGTGGGGCTCGATATCCATGAGGCCCCGTCGATTTCCAACCGCGGTTCGCGGCTGGAGGCGGGGGCGGTGGTGACCGTGGAGCCCGGGCTCTACTATTTCGGGACCGGAGCGGTGCGGCTGGAAGACATGGTGCTGGTGACGCGGGACGGTGGCCGCAACCTCACCCGCTTTCCCAAGGAGCTGGAGATCAAGTAGCGGCGCGCCGGCCGGAATCCTTGCGGGCGGCGGCGCGCTGTGATATAAGAAAGTCGCGATGAGCGTTCTCCGCTGGGCCGGGGACATGGTCCGTGGCCTCTGGACCGTGGTGGTGGGCATGCGCATCACGATGCGCCACATGCTCCAGCCCCCGGTCACGATGCATTACCCCGACGAGAAGTGGCAGATGCCGGCCGCCTTCCGCGGGCTCCTCAAGGTCGACATGGACGCGTGCATCGTCTGCGACCTGTGCATGAAGGCCTGCCCGGTCGACTGCATCAAGATCGAGTGGAAACGCGAGCCCGGAAAAAGCGGAAAGATCGCGACCCGCTTCGAGATCGACTACCAGAAGTGCATGTACTGCGGCCTCTGCTCTGAGCCGTGTCCCACCAACGCGATCTGGCACACTCACGAGTACGAGAACGCCAGCTACTCCCGGGTTTCCCAGGTGATCGACTGGACGCACCCCGAGAACCGGGTCACGAACCCCAACGCCAAGCCCAAGACCGAAAAGCCGCCGGCCGCCAAACCCGCGCCCAAGCCC
>DATLZA010000007.1 GCA_035574235.1 Planctomycetota bacterium
CCGCCTCTGCCCCCGGCCGCGCGCCGCTTCCGCCGTCGCCGGCCGTCCGCCGGCCGCCGCTCCCGCGCCGCCGCGTCCCCGCCGCTGGGTGCGCCGGGAGGATCCATGAGACTGCGGACGCACGGCATCAAGGCGTTCGACCAGGACCTCGTCCTCGAGCGGCGGCTGATCCTTTCCGCTCCCAATGCTTCGGGCAAGTCCACGGTGGCGGAAGCCCTCCGCTTCCTGGCCCTCGGATACGTTCCCGCGCTCGGCCGCCGGCCCCAGGACACGGCGCTTCTCATGCGCGGCGGTCTCATGTCCGCCCATCTGACGCTCGACGACGGGCGCTGGATCGCCCGCTCCCTCCAGGCCACGCCGGAGGGCTACCGTTCCCGGGCGGAATGCTCGTGGCTGTCCGAGGGAGGCGTGGAACGGCACGGACGGGAGATCCTGCGCCTGTTCGGACGGGACGAGCTGGACGTCGCCGAGAGTCTGGACATCCGCCGGCTTCTGGAGGCGCCGCCCGCCCAGCGCGAGGCGCGGATCGCCGCGCTCCTGGCCGCCGGAACGCCCTCGGCCGGGGAGGTCCTCCGCGAAGCGCTCGACCGGGCGTCCGCCCGCGTGGGCGAGGCCGGCCGGGATCTTCTCGAGGCGTACGTCCCCCGGCTCGCCCGGACGCTCCGGGAAGGGGGCTTGGCGGCGGCGATCGAGGAGATGGGCGAGGAGCGGCGCCGGATCGGCCGCGAGCTCGACCGCAAGACGCAGGCCCTCCGGGAGGCGGAGGAGCGTCTCTCGCGCCTGCCGGAGGCGGACCCCGAGCGGACGTTTTTCCTGGAAGCCGAGAAGGAGCGGCTGGAGCGGGAGCGGGCGCTGCTGGAGGCGCAGGCGCTCCTTCGCCGGACCCGGCGGGAGAAACTCGAGGCGCTCCGGGCCGCGCTCGAGGAAGCGCGTCGGGCGGAGGAGGCGGCGGAGGCGGCCCGGCGCGACTTCGAGGCGCGCCGCCGCGCGGGCGTGCCGCGCGAGACGGCGCCGGAGGTCCCCTCGCCCGAAGTCGAGGAAGCCGAGCGGGCGCTCCGTGCGATCGTCGAGGAGGAGGAGCGGCTGGAGCGCTCCCCGTGGTCGGAGGCGGCGCGGATCGCCGCCGAGCTTCAGGACATCGCACGCCGGGGCGCGTCGTATCCGCTCTATCGGGTGCTGGCCCTGGCGGGGCGGCTTTCGCAGCTGGCGGAAGCGGCGCTGCGGGAATCGAAGGCGGAGCTCCGCCGCCGGAGGGCCCTCGGGTCCGCGGAAGCGGAGCGTCGCCGGCGACGGGCGGCCGAGGAGGCGCGGCGGCGGGCGCTCGAGGAAGAGGACCGGCGCACGGCGGCGGCCGTGGAGGAGGCCCGCCGGGCCCGCGAGACGCTCGAAACGCGGCGGGCGGATCTCGAGGGGGATCCGGAGCCGGAGCCGCCCGGGGATCCGGCGCGGCTCCATCAAAGGCTGCACGAGATCCGGCGGGAGCTGGGGGAACGGGCGGCGGCCGGGTCGGCGTGGAGGGAGCGGGACCGCCTGGAGGGCGAGGCGGCGCGGCTGCGGGCCGAGCGCGAGGCGGTCACGGCCCTCGAGGGGGCGCTGGCCCGGCGGAGGGACCGCGAGGTGAGCGCGGCGACCGAAGGGCCGCTGCTCCGGACGATGATCGCCTTCCTCCGCGCGGCGGGCCGTGAGGAGACGCCCTTTTTCGAGGCCGGCGCGGGGCGGCTGCGCGTGGGCTGGCGGACGCCGGCGGACGGGGAGGTGCCCGCGCAGGCCCTGAGCGGCGGCGAATGGTGCCTGTTCTCGGCGGCGCTGACGGCGGCGGTCCTTCTCGTGCGCGGCGCGCCGCTGCGGATCCTTATCGTCGAAGCCGGCGAGGCGGACGACGCGACGCTGCGGGCGCTCCGGGCCGGGATCCGGGCGGTCTCCGACGAACTCACGGCGGCCCTCCTTCTGACGCCGCGCGACGTCGCGGCGGGCGACGGCTGGACGGTCTATCGCGCGGAGGCCCGTCCGGTGGCCGCCGGCCCTTCCGCGTAACCCGCCCTCGCGGAATCCCGTCTTCCTCGTGGAGGCCCGGCGGAGGGGGAATCCGCCCGCCCGCAGCGACGTTAGAAGGAAAGCGGGGGCGTCGGCCATGCAAGTTCTGGTGGGCCGGGAACGCGCGATCTTCGGGGCGCTGGCGGCGGCGCTCCTGGACCGGCCGGCGTTCCGATCGGACGCCCTGGCGGAGCGCGTGCGGGCGATCCTCGCGTCCGCTTCTCCCGCCGTGCGACTCCTTTTCCGGGCGGCGCTTTTTCTTCTCGAGTGGGGGACGCTTTTTCTGCGGACGGGGAGCGGGCGGTTCGAGCACTTCTCGCGCCTTCCGTGGCGGGCGCGGCGGCGCTACGTACGCCTCTGGATGAGCCATCGCCTGGCCCCCGCGCGGCAGCTCTTCCTGTTGCTCAAGCTTCTGGTGCTCGCGGCCACGTATGACGAGCGCGCGGCCGCCCGGCGGGTGGGCTACACGCCGAGGTGGCTGCCGTGAGTGCCGAGGAGTTCCGGGATCGCGTGTGGGACCCGGAGCGCGCGCGGGGAAGGGCGCGGATCGAGGCGGACGCCGTCGTGGTGGGCACCGGGGCGGGCGGGGCGGCCGCCGCGCGCGAGCTGGCGGAGGGCGGCCTGTCGGTGGCGCTCCTGGAGGAGGGGGACTACCGGACGGCGCGCGACTATGGGAGCGTCTCGGCGCTCGAGGCGATCCGGATGCTGTACCGCAAGGGAGGTCTCACGTTCACGACCGGAAACGCCTCAGTGCTTCTCCCTTCGGGCTGTTGCGTCGGGGGCACCACGGTCATCAACTCGGGGACCGCCTTGCGGGCGCTTCCGGAGGCGGTCGAGCGGTGGCGCGAGGAGTTCGGGCTCTGGGAGCTTTCGCGGGGGCTCGAGGGATACTGCGCGCGCGTGGAGGAAGGGCTCGGGGTGGCGCCGGTTCCCGAGCCGCTTCTGGGGCGGAACGGCGAGATTTTCCGGCGGGGGGCGGAGCGGGCGGGGCTGCGCGCGGCGGTGCTTCATCGGGCCGCCCGGGGATGTCGGGGGGCGGGACGGTGTTTTCTGGGATGTCCCAACGACGCCAAACAGGCCACGCATCTGTCGTACGTCCCCCGGGCGCTGGCGCGGGGGGCGCGGCTCTTCGTGCGCGCGCGGGCGGAGCGCGTCGTCGTCGAGGGTCGGCGGGCGGCCGGGGTGCGGGCGGTCCTGCGGCCGCGCGAGGGTTCTCCGTTCGAGGTCGAGTTCCGGGCTTCCGTGGTGGTCCTGGCCGCCGGGGCGATGCACACGCCGCTTCTTCTGGCGCCGGTCCGGGGACGGCTCGGTCGCGGGCTCGGCGCGCACCTTCGGATCCATCCCGCCTCGCGGGTGGTGGGGCTTTTCGACGAGGAAGTCCGCGGCTGGGAAGGGGTGCCCCAGGGGTACCATCTCGAAGAGTCGCTCCTGGAGGGATTCTCCATCGAGGGCATCTTCGTGCCGCCGTCGCTCATGAGTCCGTCCCTGCCCGAGGTGGGGGCGGCGCTTGAGGCGGTGATGGATCGGTACAATCACCTCGGGATGCTGGGCTACCGGGTTCTGGAAGAGAGCGAAGGCCGGGTGCTGGCCCGTCCGTGGGGCCGCCCGGCGGCGTGGCCGCTCGTCTGGTACTGGCTGAGACGGTCGGATGCCGCCCGGCTGGCGCGCGCGGCGGCGGTCGCGGCGGAGATTCTTCGGGCCGCCGGAGCGCGGAAGGTGTTCACTGCGATCCGCGGTTTCGAAGTCCTGACGTCGGAGGCGGACGTCCGCCGCCTCCGGGAGGCGCGGCCCTCGGGAGGGGACCTGGAGCTTTCGGCGTACCACGCGCAGGGGACCGCCCGCATGGCCGATTCGCCCGATCGGGGCGTGGTCGATCCCTGGGGGCAGGTGTGGGGCCTCCGCGGCCTCTACGTGGCGGACGCGTCGCTTCTGCCGTCCACGCCCGGCACGAATCCGCAGGTTTCGATCATGGCGTTCGCCACGCACGTGGCGGCGGGGATTCTGGCGAGGCTCGGTCGCGCGCCCGTTTTTCCGGTAACGGCGGCGGCGGTCAAGGGATCGGGAGAGGGCGATTCGCAGGATTCGGGAGTTAGGAGGGCCTAGCCACCTTCCTCGTCGATGCGCCCATGCTGTTTCTGATCGGCGCCGCCTTCGGCTGGTGGGTGCGGCGCGACGGTCCCCTGTTCGCCACGCGGACGTTCGCGTGCGCCGTCGCGGCGTATGCCGTGGCGGGGGTCGGGGTCCCGGTCGCCGCATACCTCCGGTTTCCGGACTGGATGTGGGGATACTACGTGAATCCTCGGGACGTTCCCGCGATCGTGCCCGTCGTCATCTTCGTTCTTTACGCGGCGCCGTTTCTTCTGGGGTACGTGGCCCCTCGGAAGCTGGAGGAGCGGCGTCCGGGGACGGCCTGGATCGCGCCGGCGGCGGGGCTGGCGGCGCAGGCGGCGCTTCTGGTCTGGCAGTGGCCGCGCTACAACACCGTCACCACGATCGAGGGCTTCCGGGCGGGGGTGGAGGTGCCTCCCGCGGCGCTTTCCTTCTTTCACCGGGCCATGCCGGTGGCGCTCGGAGCGACGGGGCTTCTCTGGTGGCTGGCGCGTCCCCGGACGCTCAATCCTCAGCCCCCCGGGCCTCCTCCGAAGGAGGCTTGAGCCGCGAGAACGGGAACCGCCTCAGGAGCCGGACCAGCGCGCGCAGGCCTCCTTCCGCGTAGAAGCGCAGGGTCGCGCGGAGCCCTTCGGCCAGGGCGGCGTCATAGGGGAACCACCAGGGGGAGCGCGCCCGCAGGTTGCGGTTCTCGTGGACATGGACCGCCTGAGTGAATTCCAGAAGACCCTCGTGCCCGCGCGTCCGTCCGAAGCCGCTTTCCTTCACGCCGCCCCAGGGGGCTTCCGCCAGGGCGTGCGCGTAGGTGCATTCGTTGACGAGCACCGTGCCCGCCTGAAGGCGCGCGGCGAGGGCGCGGCCGCGCGCGAGGTCCCGCGTCCATACGCTCGCCGTCAGCCCGAAGGGGGAATCGTTGGCGCGGAGCACGGCCTCGTCGGCGTCCGAGACGCGGCAGACGGCCAGGACGGGGCCGAAGACCTCCTCGCGCAGGAAGGCGGCGGCGGGATCTTCGATCTCGAGGACACAGGGTTCCAGGAAGAAGCCGGGGCGATCGACGCGTCGCCCGCCGGTCCGGAGGCGCGCGCCCGCGGCCACGGCCCGCGTGATCTGGTCCCGGACGCGCTCGAGGTGAGCTTCGGAGATGAGGGCGCCCACGTCGGTTCCGGGGTCCAGCGGGTCGCCCACGCGGAGGGCGCGGGTCGCCCGGACGACGAGGTCGAGGAAGCGGTCGGCGATGACGCGTTCCACGTAGACGCGCTTGACGGAGGCGCAGACCTGGCCGGCGTTGGTGAAGCAGCCCCAGACGGCGGCCTCGGCGGCGAGCTCCAAGGGAGCGTCGGCGAGCACGATCATGGGATCCTTGCCGCCGAGTTCCAGGGTGCAGGGGATGAGGTGGGGTGCGGCGGCGGCCAGGACCCGGCGGCCGCCGGCGGCGCCTCCGGTGAAGACGACGCGGTCGGGTCCGGCTTCCACGAGAGCGGCGCCGGCCTCGGGGCCGCCCTGGACGACGGAGAAGACGCCCGGCGGGAGTCCCTCGAAAAACTCCTCAAGGGCGCGGCCCACGAGGGGGGTGCGTTCGCTGGGTTTGAGAACGACGGTGCAACCGGCCAGGAGAGCGAGGATCGCGTCTCCGGCAGGGATGGAAAAGGGGTAGTTCCAAGGGGAAAGGACGGCCACGACGCCGACGGGGCGGCGTTCGACGAACGAGCGGCGGCCGGTCCAGTCGAGGATTCCGAGTCGGCGTCTCCGGGGGGCCAGGAGGGCGGGGGCGCGGCGCAAAAAGTAGCGCAGGAGATGGGCGACGGGGATGAGTTCGGAGGAATACGCTTCGACGAGAGGCTTCCCGGTGGAGCGGGCGAGGGTTTGCGCGAGGGCTTCGGCGCGGCGGGCCAGACGTTGCCGGAGGGGTTCGAGGGCGGCGGCGCGTTCGCGGGGCGGGAGGGCGGCCCAGGCGGGAAAAGCGTCGCGGGCGCGCCGGACGGTCCGGCGGATGTCCTCCGGGGAAGAGGACGGGGATTCCCCGAGCGGCTCTCCGGTGGCCGGATTCCGGGGCGTGCCGGCCGAAGGGATCACGGGCGCATTCTAGCAGGGGAGGCGGTCGGCCGGGAAGCGCGCCTCCCGTTCGCAATTCAAATTTGCTTGACGGCGTTCCGCCGGTGTCGTATCCTCGCGTGGCGTCGGCGGGGCGCGCCGCCGTCCGGAGTTCCGCCCCGTCATATAGTTCTATACAGATTGGGTTCCGGTTCATACCATAAGGGACCCCCTTCCGATCCCGAAGGCGCGCCGGACGGCGCGCGCCGGATCTTCGGACGGCGGAACGGACCGCCGCCGGGGGATAAACCTCATGAAGCTGTCCAAGACGAGTCTTTACGCGCTTTATGGTTTGGCCTATCTGGCGGCGCGGCCCCGGAGGGTGGTGCCTCTGTCGGAAATCCGGAACCGCTGGGGCGTGCCGGAGAAGCACCTGGGCAAGATCTTCGGGCTCCTGGTCCGGGCGGGCCTGGTGCGGTCCAGGCGGGGGGCCAAGGGCGGCTTCGTCCTGACCCGACCCGCCCGCACGGTGTCGGTGCTCGAAGTGCTCCGCGTCCTGGGCGAACCCGGGATTCAGGAGGATTGCCTCCTCGGCCGCAGCCACTGCCCCTCCCGGACCGCCTGCCGCCTCACCCGCGCCGTCCGCCGCGCTCAGGAATGCATGGCCCGGGAGCTCCGGGCCGTCCGCCTGAGCGATCTGGCGTGAGCCGGCCTCTTTTCCTTTACATAAAATCGCAATGAAGGTAGTAATTACACCATTCCGATCCCCCCGCGGGCGGAAAGGCCCGAGCGAGGATGACCCCTATGGCGGATCCCCTCAAGGTCGGCTCCGTGGTGTCCATTCCCTGCCGGCATTGCGGCCGGGGCATACGCCCCTTCGAAATCCAGGAGGGCGTCCACGTCCGCACGTGCGCGGTCTGCGGGCGTGCCACCCGGATCGAGGTCTACCGCGAAACCGGCGAGGTCCGCGTCCGCAGCGAACCGGCCTGAGCGCCGTTCCCTGGCGCGCTCGCCCCGGGGCCGCGCTCCCGGTATAATTCCGCTCCCATCCCGGAGGACGCATGGCCCGAAAGAATTCCGGCGCCCCCCGCGCGACCCGCCGCCGCGCCCGGCCCGAGCCCGCCTCCCGCGGGCTCTCCCCCGCCGACTGCCTCGAGGCCGACCGCGCCGAGATGGAACCTCTCCTGGATCGCATCCGCGCGGACGGGGGAGCGGTCCTGGCGGCCTACCGCGACCCCCTCGGCGGCCGTCCGCTCGTCCTGGCGGCGCTCCCCCTGGCCCGGGTCGCCCCCACTCCGTTCCAGCGCGATCTCTCCGAAGCCCATGCCCGAAGGCTCGCCGAAACGATCGGCAAGCTCGGGCTCTTCCTCGATCCCGTGATCGCCGTGGCCGCGCCCCAGGGCGGCTGGTGGACTCCGAACGGCCGCCACCGGCTCGAGGCGCTGAACCGCCTGGGCGCCCGCGCCGTGACGGCGCTCGTCGTGCCCGACGCGGAGGTCCAGTACCGCATCCTCGCCCTCAACGTCGAGAAGGCGCACAATCTGCGGGAAAAGGCGCTCGAGGTCGTCCGCCTCTACCGCGCCCGGGTCGCCGCGGGAACCTCCGGCGCCGAGGCCGATCACGCCCTCGAGTTCGAGGAGCCTTTTCTGGCCACCCTGGGCGTCTGTTACGAGCAGAACGGGCGCTTCAGCGGCGGCGCTTACCAGCCGCTTCTGAAACGCGCGGACGGATGGATCGAGCGGCCCCTGGCGGAGGCGCTGGGCCTCCGCGAGCGCCGCGCCGCCCAGGTGGCCCGACTGGACGCGCGGGTCGCCGAGATCGTTCAGGCCCTCCAGGCCCGGGGACTCAAGAGCCCCTACCTCAAAGCCTTCGTCATGGCCCGCCTGGATCCCTTCCGGTTCGGTAAATCCGTTCCCGCCTTCGAGGAAGCTCTCGACGAGGTCCTCCGCCGCGCCGCGAAGTTCGATCCCGCGTCGGTCCGTCCTCAGGATCTCTCCGCGGCCGCCGGGCCGCCCCCGGAAGCGGACGCCTAAAATCCCCCCAGCTGGGCTCGAAACGCCGCGGCGCGCGCCTCGAAGTACGCCTTCAGGTTCCCGGCCGCCCAGTCGAAGTCGTCCAGGGTGAAGGGCTTGACCGGGTCGTCGCGCACCGCCTCCCGGATCTGGGCGGCGATGGCGTCCACGCGCGCGCGGAACGATTCGGGAGACAACGGCCCCGCCAGGAGCTCCCGGAGACGGCGGCGGTATTCCTCGAAGCCGTCGGGACGCGCGAGAACGAAATTCCGCGTGAGCACGCGGTTCTCGAACCACGCCGTGATCCCCGTCTCGGCGCGCCAGAATCCCTGGTCCTGATCCCAAGGGACAAGCACGAAGCGGCCCGTCTGCGGCGGCCGGTAGAGCCCCAGATTGAAGCTCTGCCGTCCCTCCGGACCGGCGACGTAGCTGTCCGTCTCCCCGAGCAGCGTCTCGACGGCGAGGGTGCGCAGGAACTGCGGGACGTCGAAGACGGCCCCCGCCCGGTCCGGCTCCAGAGTCACCGCGTACGCCAGGTCGCGGACCGCCTCCGCGCCGGGCGGGAGTTCCGAAAGCTGCGCCTCGAGCGTTCCGGGCACGTAGATTGCCGGGTCGGGTCCCCTCCAGTCGAGGTCCAGGCCGTGCGGACCCCATCGGTAGAGCTGTCCCACCGGGAGGCCGAACCGGCGGCGCAGGAACTCCCGCCCCACGTGTTCCTCGACGCCGTACAGGCCCTTCGAGGCGCCGTTGACGGAAACCCGGGCGTGCGCGTACCGCGGCGCGGGAATCCCGAAGGCGTTGAAGGCTCCGTACTGGACACGCGCCCGCATCATGGACGGGTCGAGGGTCATCGCGTCCAGGCGCAGGCTGCTGACGCCGTGAAGCTCGCGTCCCGGGACGAAGAGGTCGAACTTCAGGCGCAGAGAAGGCTTCGGATTTCCGGGGATCCGGGTGCGCTTGCCGCTCGGCCGCACGGCGACGTCGGGGTACGCCCGTCCGCCCCATATCACGGTGCAACGCCTCCAGGCGTTGTCGAAGGGGGCGGCGACGATGGCCTCCCAATCGGCGGGGGCCATTTCGAGGTCCCACGACGAAAGCCGCGCTTCGTCGAAGGGGCCCCCCTCCGGTCCGAGGGCCTGCGCCCGGGATGGCGCGCCTTCCGAGCCGTCCCCGCAGCCCGCCAGGAGCGCCGCTCCGAGAACGCCCAGCACCCTTCTCATCCGGCCGACGGTCGTTCCCCCCCCAACAAGTGGAGCGGCCGGAACCGGATTCGTTACGGGCCCGGTCAGCGCCGGGCGGCGACCTTGACCGTCACGGGTTTGGAGGTGGGATTGCCGACTTCCCGCGCCCGGGCGAAGACCGGGCGTTCCGTCGGGGCAACCCAGGGGGCGCACTGGAGGAAGATCTTCCGCTCCGTCTGGCCCTCGGGGATGAGGACGCCGTTGAGGCCGATGTCCGCCACGATCGCCCCGTGGGGAAGGTTCTCCACTTCGAACGTCACCCGGTCGCCGAAATCGAGCCGTTCGATCCGAAGTTTCGCGGGGACGAGCTTGCCGGGTTCCAGGACGATCTCGCTCCCGGCGCCGCCTTCCGGCTCGAGGAACACGCGGATCCGGGGCGGCGCGGTCCGCACGAGCGGGCCGAGGACGCCGGCTTCCCGGACGACCTCCCGGCCGTCCACGACGGCCCGCGCCGTGAGGCGCGGGCGGCCGGCGGGCGCCTTGGGCGCGTCGGCCTCGACGAACACCGTTCCCTCCGCCTGGAAGTGCCCCGCTTCGACGACCAGGGGCGTCGAGACCCGGTACCCGGCGGGAACGTCCTCGGCATCGATCCTCACCGGTCCCTCGAACCCGTCGATCCGGTCCACGTGCACGGTGAAGGCCCGGCCGCTCCCGGCGGGGATGCGGGCGTCCGCCCCCTCGATCCGCACGCGGAAGTCGGGGCGCGCTTCGCGCACGATCAGGCGGTACACGTAGCGGTCGCCCGAGAAGCCGCGCGTTTCGGTGACGCGCACGAGGTACGCGCCGTCCGCGGGCGCGGTGAAGTGCAGGCGGGAATCGGTGCCGAGCTGCCGAAGGGAGTCGTCGTCGTTGGCGTAGACCAGGGTGAAGGCCGGCAGCCCGTTGGGCGGGAAGGTCGACCCCGGCGGGTGGGGTTCCACGATGTAACAGGGCTCGTCGAGGGCGTGCGCCGTGGGGCTCGTGTCGAAGTAGGCGATCCGCTTGCCCCCGAGCGCGTAGAAGTCCCACTCCGAATCCGGACCCCGCGGGGCGCGGAAAAGGCGGACGACCTCGCCCTGCATGTAGAGGTACTGGTCGAGGTCCATCTCCTCCCACTGCCAGAGCCGCGCTCCACGGGCGTCCGACGCCACGGGGCGGAAGGTGATGTACGAATCCCGCACGGCCCTCAGGAGGACGCGCGGAACGGGCCGCCCGGCGGCGTCCAGGATCTCCACGCGCGTGTCGGCCGGCGATCCGCGCTGGGCGGCCTGGGTCTCGATGACCCACCGCTGGCCGCGGCGGGCTTCAAATCGGTAAAGGTCGGCGTCCCCGGCGCGGTCGAAGCGGCCGCTGACCGCTCCAGGGGCCGGAATCGGCATGGCCCGGGCGGGCGCGTCGTTGTCCTCCGCCTCGAGAACCTCGGGGCCTTCCGTGGCCAGCACCTTGAGGGCGCGGCGGACGCGGGTCCGGCCCGGCTCCAGCGGCAGGTCCCATTCGCCCGGTCGCGCGGGCGCGAGCGTCACCGACGCGTCCGGCGGAAGGTTGTAGCCCACCAGCCGCACGCGGCTTTCGCGGCCCGCGGGCACCGCCGGCGGATAGCAGGCGGTCACGAGCGGCAGGCGGCCGACCGAGAGCCGGTAGAAATGCTCCGGCGAGCCGCCCATCTGGAGGTCCGCCACGCGGACCGTGTAGCGGCCGTCGGCGGGCAGGGTGTAGGCCACGAGGGGATCGGCCTCCCCCTCGAAGTCCACGTTGCTGGCGAGAATCCGCCCGGAAGCGTCCGCAAGCGCCAGGACGATCTCGGCCTTCGATCCCAGGCGCCGGGCGGCGACGTCGAGGACGATCTGTTCCCCGGCGCGACCTTCGAAGGCAAAGTGATCCGCGTCCAGGCGCGACGAGAGCGTTCCCCAGAAGCTCGCCGGGAGCGGCGCGGAGACGGCCTGGGCGGGCGCGTCGTTGGGCTCCCGCTCCGGCACCTGCGGAAGGTCGTCGATATGGACGGCCAGGCGGCCGCTCTCGCCCGCCTCGGTGCGGACGGAAAGCTCCACCGGCCCGATCGGCGCCTCCGGGGCGGCGGCGAGCTCGATCCACACGAAATCGGGTCCGCTGTCGGGGAGGAGCGCGGCTTTGAGGCCCGCGCCGTGGACCCGCACCTCGGCGACCCCGGCGAGATTCTTTCCCGCCAGCCGCGCCCGGACGGCGTCGCCCCGGCGCAGGCCGCGCGGCTCCAGGGCGGCAAGCTCCGGCTTCGGGGCCGGAAGGGGCTTGCCGTCGGCCACCGAGTAGAACCCGAGCGATCCATCCAGGCGCCCGACGACCAGCGCCTTGTCGTCCAGGGCGAACGAGAGCGCGGACGGCCAGTCGGGCTGCGGCTCCAGCGCCGCGCGCGGCGTCATGTCCGCCGCGTTCCAGAGTTTCACCGTGCGGTCTTCGGCGGACGTGGCCAGGAGCTTTCCGTCGCGCGAGTAGGCGATCCGGAGGATCGCGCCCTCGTGCGCGAAGGTGGAGTGGACGATCTCGTTGGTTCCCTCGGCGGCGTCGGGGCTCACGCGCCAGACGCGCACGCGGTTGTCCACGCCCCCGGCGGCGACGTGGCGGCCGTCGGGCGAGAAGGCCACGGCCTGGAGGGCCTTGGTCGATTCCGTCAGCGTATCGCGGCGGCGCCCGCCGGCCACGTCCCAGAGCTTGACGGTGCGGTCGGCGCTCACGGAGGCCAGGATCCGGCCGTCGGGCCGGAAGGCGAGATCGAAGACCGCTTCGTTGTGCCCTTCGAGTTCCCGGCGCAGGGCTCCCGTGGCGACGTCCCAGAGAAGGATCTTGTGGTCGTAGCTTCCGGTGGCCAGAAGCGTTCCGTCCGGGGAGAGGGCCGCGGCGTAGACGGCGTCGGCGTGGCCGCGGAACTCCCGCCGGCGGGTCCCGTCGGCGGGATTCCAGAGGACGACCTCCCCGGAGGCGCCCGGCGAACCGGAGGCGGCGGCGAGCGTCGCGCCGTCGGCGGCGAAGGCCAGGTCGTGGACAGGACCGGCATGGCCTTCAAGGCGGCGCAGGAGGGCGCGGGTTTCGGCCGAGCGGAGTTCCACCACGCCCGGGAGGGCCACGGCCAGAAGGCGCGCGCGGGGCTCGTAGGCCAGCGCGAAGACGGACTTCCGGGGCGGTCCTTGGGGAAGGATCCGGGGGGCGGCGGAGACCCGCCGGGGGAGCTCCCCGGCTTTCGGGGCCGGAGCGCCGGCGGCGATCCACGCGCGGAGAATCTCCACCTCGCCCGGCTCCAGCCGGCGGCCCTTCTTCGGAGGGGGCATATAGGGCCGGGCCTTGAATTCGACCAGCCGGACGAGAAGGCTTTCGTCGGGCTTTCCGGGGATGAAGGCGTCGCCGTTTTCTCCGCCGCGCTTGAGCGCCTCGTAGCTCTCGAGAACGAGCGCGCCCTTCTGTTCCTTCGCGTTGTGGCAGCCCACGCAGTGGCGGCGGAAGATCTCCTGGACGTCCGCATAGGACGGCGGGTCGCTCTTCGCGGGCGGCGTCTGGAGGAGAGCCAGCGCGGCGGCGGCGAGAAACGGGTTCATGGCGCTCTAGTGGTTGAACAGGAACTCGCGGCTCGAAACCACGCTCCAATAGAGGTCCTCGACGGCCTCCCGGCGTCCCCGCGGCCCGGCGGCGGAGAGAACGGCCAGGATGCGGCGTTTCTCCTCCTCGGTCGGGTAGCGGGAAAGCGCCGAGAGGTACGCGTCCTCGATCACCTCGGCGTCCGAGGCGCCGGAGGCGAGGAGTTTTTCGATACGGTTGCCGGGCGCGCGGAGCTTCTGGTTGAGCGTTTCGCCGTTGGCCAGGTGGAGCGCCTGGGCCATGCTGGGCTCGGCGCTGCGTTCGCACTCGCAGGTGATCATGCGCTCGGCGCGGCCGAAGGACTTGAGGAAGTAGGAGTCCACGCTCGAATCCGGGAGCTGAAGGGCGCGGAGCCCCACGGGGAACTCGCCCCCCTTGCGGCCGTCGGCCCCGATGCCGACGAACCGGGTGGGGACGCCGGTGACCTGGCTGAGGGCGTCGAGGGCGACCTCGGCCATGAGGCGCTTCGGAAGGTAACGGGCGTAGAAACGCCGGTCGGCGGCGTTCTCGGGGAGCGGGCGGCTGGAGCGCTGGTACGTTTCGGAGCGCAGGATGAGCCGCATGAGGTCCTTGAGGGAGAACTTCCGCTCGACGAGATGGTTCGCCAGGGCCGCCAGAAGTTTGTCGTTGGAGGCCGGGTTGGTCTGGCGCATGTCGTCCACCGCCTCCACGAGGCCCACGCCCATGAAGTTGGCCCATACGCGGTTGACGATCGACCGGGCGAAGTAGGGGTTCTCCGGCGCGGTCAGCCAGTCCGCCAGGACCTCGCGGCGGTCGCGGGGATCGTCGAAACGGAGGGGTTCCGCGTCGAGGGGGGCGGGGGGCTGGGGACGGCCTTTGAGGGGCTGAAGGAGCTCGCCTTCGGGGGCGTTGAAGAGGACGACGTTGCCGGGACGTCCCACGGTCTTGGCGCGCACGCGGGAGAAGAGGTTGGCGAAGGCGTAGTACTGGTCGTTGGTCCACTTCTCCATGGGATGGTTGTGGCACTTGGCGCACTGGATGGACATGCCGAGAAAGGCCTGGCTGACGGTTTCGGCCATTTCGGTGGGGTCGTCGTGCAGAAGGAAGAAGCTTCCGGCGCCGTTTTCGAGCGTTCCGCCGCGGGCGGTGACGATCTGCCGGACGAAGCGGTCCCAGGGGGTGTCGGCCGCCACCTGGGTGCGGATCCACGTGTAGTAGGCCCACATCGTGGGACCCGGCAGGCGGCGGCTGGAAACCAGGAGGAGATCCGACCACTTGTACGCCCAGTAATCGACGAACTCGGGCCGCGCCAGAAGCTCCTCGATGAGTCGGTCCCGCTTGTCGGAAGCCCGGTCGGCGATGAACCGGCGGGCTTCGTCGGCGGTGGGAAGCGTTCCGATCGTATCGAGGAAAGCGCGACGGAGGAATTCCTCGTCCGACGCCCGCGGCGAAGGGGGAAGGTTGAGTTCGCGGAGTTTTTCGAGGACGAGGTCATCGACGAGGTTCCGGCGGGGCGCGGAAGCGAAGACGTCGGGCGAAACGCGATGGGGATAGGGCACCGTGACCGTGGCGATGGCGATCTTCTGGAGGTACCAGGCGGTGACGGCGGCTTCGCCGGGGCCGGCCACGCGGGTGCGGCCGTCCTCGTCGGGCACGGCCACGGTGCTGTCGGACCCGGTGAACTTGGCCCAGGGGGTGGCGTCCTGAACGGATCCGTCGGAGAAATGAGCCAGGACGACGAAGCGCTGCTCCTGTCCGGGCTGGAGGATGACGCGCGGCGGGAGGATTTCGAGGCGGACGATGCGGGGATCCTCGGGGCGCGGCCCGGGCGCGCCGGCGGCGATCCACTCCGCGAGCACGCGATACTCCCGGGAATCCGCGGTGAACCGGAGGCCGCCCTTGTGGGGAAGGGCGCCCGTGGGTTTGAGCAGGAGAAGGCTTCGCGCGGGGTCGGCGTAATCGATGCGGCGGCCCAGCGCGTGCCGGGTGAGGGCGAGGTAGTCGCCCTCGTCGTCGTAGCCGCGCAGGGACAGGCGGAAGCCGTTCTTTCCCGCGGCGGCGCCGTGGCACGGGCCGGTGGAACAGCCGTAGCGGGCCAGGACGGGCTGCACGTGGTTGCGGAAGCTCCAGGTGAAAGGGCGTCCCATGTCGCGCACGCGGATCCGCGCGCGGGCCTGGCGCCCGCCCGCGCGGGCCGTGAGGACCGTTTCGCCGTCGGCCACCGGGAGCACGAGGTCTCCCTCCACGCGGGCCACCCGCGGGTCGGCCGTCTCGAGCGTCACGTCCCCCTCGACGGGTCCGGCGAACCGGCCTTCGCGAACGCGCTCGACGAGGATCCTCTGGCGGGCCTCGCGACCTGAGAGAACGATCTCGCCCGGCAGGATCGAAATCTCGCCGCTGTCCGGGCCGGAGGCCGCCAGGGTCGCGAGAAGAAGCGGGATCATGGCCTAGAAAAGCTCCAGGATGGGTTTGGCGCCGAAATCCACCACGGGGAACGGCCGCGCGGCCGGCCCGGGCAGGTGCGCCTCGAGGTCGATGCCGAGGCTGTGGTAGATCGTGGCGACGACGTCCGCGGGCGTGACGGGGCGTTCGGCCGGGTAGGCGCCGATCTCGTCGGAGGCGCCGATGACGCGTCCCCCCTGGACCCCGCCGCCGGCGAACGAAATCGTCCAGCACTGGGGCCAGTGGTCGCGGCCGCCGGCCGGGTTGATGCGGGGCGTGCGCCCGAACTCCGAAAGACAGCAGACCAGCGTGTCCCCGAGCATCCCGCGCTGGTCGAGGTCCTCCAGGAGCGCGGTGTACCCCTGATCGTACATGGGGGCGACGATGTCCTTCATGCCCTGGATCGACGTGAAGGGCTTGGATCCGTGAATGTCCCAGGTGATCTCGTCGAAGACCGTGATGAAGGTGTTGACGGTGACGAAGCGCACGCCCGCCTCGATGAGGCGGCGGGCCAGGAGGCAACACTGCCCGAAGCGCGTCATTCCGTAGCGCTCCCGGACCTTGGGCGGTTCCTTGGAGAGATCGAAGGCTTCGCGCGCCCGGGCGCTCGTCATGAGGCGGAACGCCGTGGCGAAGTTGGCGTCCATGAGCTCGGCGTTCTCGCTGGCCTCGAACTTCCGGACGGTCTGCTCGACGACTTCGCGGAGCGTGCGGCGGCGCTCGAGGCGGGCCTCGCCGATTTCGCGGGGCGGCAGGAGGTCGGGAACCTTGAAGTCGGCCTGCGACGGGTCGGCGTTGAGGACGAAGGGGTCGTAGGCCTTGCCGAGGAACCCGGCGTCCTGTCCGTGAGGGAGGTTGCCGCCGGTGGGCCCCATGGGTTCGGGGAGGATCACGTGGGCGGGCAGCTCGTTGCGCGAACCGCGGAGGAACTGGACGACGCAGCCGGCGTGGGGGGTGTTGATTCCCCCGGTGAAGAGCCGTCCGGTCTGCATCATCTGATGGCCCGTGTCGTGGACGGCGGCGGCGGTGTGGTAGACGCTGCGGACGAGCGAGAACTTATGGGCGACTTTCGCGTGGAGCGGGAGGATCTCGGTAAGCTGGATCTCGGGGGCCGTGGTGCGGATGGTCCGGAAGGGTCCGCGGATCTCGGCGGGCGCGTCGGGCTTGGGGTCGAAGGTGTCGATCTGGCTGGGCGCGCCGAGGTTGAAGATCATGATGCAGGAGCGCTCGTCGCGCGGGGGCCGGCCTTCCTTTCGGGCGTGCTCCTGGGCCCGGAGGAAGCCCGGCAGGCTCAAGCCGATCGCGCCCAGCGCTCCCACCTGGAGGAAATCGCGCCGCGACGGTCCATGGTCGCACACGTGGACCGCGCCTTTGGAGGAAAACTTGAGCATGGCCCTTCCACCCCCGCGAAATGGCAGTCCCGAAACGCTACCCTTGCGCTTCCTCTATAGCTATTTCCCGCCGGAGGCGTTTTTCGGTGTAAAAAAAGAATCCTTGAGTTCCTCTCCCGCCCCTGAACGGGAGGATGAGGGCTTCGGCGGGGGGCTTCGGAAGGCTCACGGGAGCTCTCCGTTGGAGGAGGCCATGATTCTCTCCACCAGGTCTAGAAGCGCTTCCGGTCGAAACGGCTTGCGAAGGTAAGCCTGGGCCTGGACGCTGCGGGCTTCCTCGATGTGGTCGCCCGGCGGCTGGGCGGTCAGGAACATCCGGGGGATGGGGCGGGTGCGACGATCCGCGCGCAGGCGGCCGGCCACCTCCAGTCCGTCGAGGCCCGGCATGACGATGTCGAGGATCACCAGCGCCGGGCGGAGGCGGGCCGCCAGGGTTCGGGCGCGGGAGGGATCGGCGGTCGTCCGGACGCGATATCCGGCCCGCCGGAGCAGTCGAGCGACGAAGCGGCGGAGGCGCGCATCGTCGTCCACCACGAGGATCGTCTTAGGTCGCCCCACCCTTCATGAGTGTAGCTTAGAAGGGAGGCGATGGAGGGATTCGAAGATGATGTTCTTCGTCCTGGCGTCGGCTCTGGCGTGCGGCGGTCAGTCGGCGGATCCCTGGCGGCCGGCGGAGCGGCCGCGTGCGGATGCGGAAGGTTTCGTGCGAATCGTCGGCGGGACCTTCCGGAACGCGGCGGGAGTCCCGGCCCGCGTGGAGGACTTCGAGCTTCTGGACCATCCGGTCACGAACGCCGAATACGCGCGCTTCGTTTCCGCCACGGGGCATCCCGCGCCCGTCCATTGGGAAGGGGGGCGCGTGCCGGCCGGGTTCGAGCATCATCCGGTCGTCTACGTCAACCGGTACGACGCGGACGCCTATTGCCGGTGGCGCACGCGGGCGGAAGGGCGGGTCTACCGGCTTCCCACGGAAGCGGAATTCGAATACGCGGCGCGGGGCGGCCTGGATCGGGCGGTCTATCCGTGGGGCAACGACGATCCCGCGGGTCGGGCGGCGTTCGCCCCGGCGGGCGAGGAGCGTCTGTACGATGCCTGGAAAAAATACCTCAAGCCCGTACGCTCCTTTGCTCCCAACGGATACGGTCTTTACGACATGGCCGGCAACGTCTGGCAGATGGTCCTGACCCGGCCGGATCCTGCAACCGTCCGCTTCAAGTATCGGATCGACTCTCCCGTGGATCTCGAGACCCGCGTTCTGGGGGGCAGTTGGGCGAGGCCGGCTTCGGCCTTGCGGTGCGGCGCCGGCGGGAGCGCTTCGCCGGGCCTGCGCCACCCGGATCTCGGCTTTCGCGTCGCGCGCGAGCCGCGACCCGGCGCGCCCAATTTCCACATCCGCGTCCGCCGCCTGGTCGCCGTGACGGCCGGATCCGGGAAGGTCGTTCTGAGCTGGTCCCTTCTTCCGGAAGATCCGCCGGACGTCGCCTTCAACGTCTACCGGACGCGGCGGCGATCGGAAGAGGGATTCCGCCGGAACGCGGAGCCCCTGAGGGGAGCCACGGCGTTCGAGGACGCGGGCCTCGAGGGCGAACCGGCGTGGTCTTATCGCGTGCGTCCCGTGGGACCGGACGGCACGGAAGGGCCCTCCTCGGAATGGGCGTCGCCCGGGCCGGCCGTCCGAACCGTTCTTGTGCCTCCCCGGCCGACCGGCGGCGTGCCGGGCTTCGGGGACCTCGACGGGGACGGCCTGCCGGACCTGGTCGTGCGGCTGGACAATGGGTGCACCGAGATGTCGCAGGATCCCGGCGTGCCCGTGGAGCTGGAAGCGTATACGAGCCACGGCCGTTTTCTCTGGAGGCGTCCTCTTCTCCGCCACGAGCATTGCTTCGGCAGCGCGAACAACGCTCCGGTGAACGTCTACGATCTCGACGGCGACGGGCGCGCGGAGGTGATCGCCCGGGTGGAGGACGGCGGCCGGCCCTGTCTGGGCGTGCTGGACGGGCTTTCCGGGAAGCTTCTGCGGGCCGTTCCCTGGCCCGAGATGCTGACCGACTTCGCGAAATCCTCCACGCGGATCCACATGGCGGTGGCGTATCTGGACGGGAAGCGTCCCGCGATCGTCACCCAGACGGGGCTCTACGAGAACGAGGTCTTCGTGGCCTTCGATCCGGAGCTCCGAAAGATCTGGGAGTTCCGCAGCGTCGGCGCCACCAACGGCAGCGGCTCTCATCGCATCGAGGTCGCCGACGTGGACGGCGACGGGCGCGACGAGGTCTTCGACGGCACGACGTGTCTGAATCCGGACGGCACGGTGCGGTGGTCCATTTACCGGGAACATCCGGACATCGTCGCGATCCGGGATTTTCTGCCGGAGCGGCCGGGGCTGGAGGTGTTTTATGCCGTGGAATCGAGCCGCCATGCGGGCGCGTATCTCGTGGACGCCTCCACGGGAAAGGTCCTCTGGAAGGCGAATCGAGAGGACGACGGCCGCTGGACCCACGCCCATCACGGCTGGGTGGCCGACGTCTGGGAGGGGTCGCCGGGTATCGAGTGCTTCACGAACCGGGACGGGCATCCGGGGCGGGACACGGTGCTTTTTTCGGCCTCGGGCCGGGTGCTTTTCGAGGGCCTGGAGGTGAGCTGGAAGCCGGTGGAATGGGATGGGGGTCCGGGGCGGGAGCTGGTTTCGCCGGACGGCCGCACGGTGGGGCGCTTCGACGGGTCCCGCGTGGTCCCGCTGGGGGCGGGCCCGCCGGTCGGGGACCTGGGGCGCGCGCGCGTCGTGATGGTGGCGGATCTCTGGGGGGATTTCCGGGACGAGGTGGTCCTGGCCGGGCCCGGAGCGGACGGCCGCTTCGCGGTTCACGTGGTGACGAATCCCGCGCCGCCGGGCGCGCGGCGGGTGACCGCGCGCGCGGACCGGCACTATCGGCTCTGGCTGGCCCGGAATCTGATCGGCGGCTACGGAACCTACTTCGAGCCGGCGCGCTGAAACCGCGAAGGTCCGCCCCCGCGCCGGTTCCCCAGGAGGAGCGCGAGAAGCGCCTCCAGGCCGAGCGCCCCGCAGCCGCCTCCCCCGCTGCGGTCGCCGTCCGCTCCGGCGCTTCCCGCCGGGGGCGTGCCGGGAGTGCTGTCGGCGGCATTGGCGAGTCCGTCGCCGTCCCAGTCGTCCTGGCCGTCGAGGCGGCCGTTGGCGTCCTGATCGGCGACCGCCGCGTCGAACCCATGGGTCGCTTCGAAGGCGTTGGACATTCCGTCGCCGTCCCCGTCGGCGGCGGCCGCCTGGGAGGGCACCTGGAGGACGACCTTGCGCTGGACGACGGAAGAGCCCGTGGAGATCGTCCAGCTCTCGCGAGCGGACCCGGCGGGCACCGTATAAGTGTGGCTGCGCTCGGCCCCGTTGTTCCAATGGTACGTGACGATCAGGGGGGACGAGGTCGCCGGCTCCGCGAAGGTGGCGTAGAGCCTCAGGAAGCGGATGCCCGAGGTGTACCCGCCGTTGTACGTCGTGAACCGGACGTAGTAACTTGTTCCGCCGAGGGCGGTCGGGCCGCTGGACCCGTAGGCCCAGTAGGAACTGAGCTCGTTATCCGAAGGGGGCGCGTAGAAGGCGATCTGGGTCCAGGGGCCAGCGGCGTCCGGGGCGATCTCGATCTTCCCGTACGCTCCGGCGGGAGGCGGAACACGGATCTGATAATTGGCGGCCGCGTGGATCGTCCGCAGGGTGGCCCCGGCCGCGGACCGCTGCGGCGGGAGCGAGATCCGGCAGGTGATCGATATCGGCTGGTTGTTGGTGGACTGATAAGCCATCGTCCCGCCGGAGTAGTAGAGAGCCGAAAGGTTTCCGGAGTCGCCCACTTTGCGGACGTACCCGGTGGTCGAGTCGGCCGTCGCGGCGCTCCAGAGATCCGGGGATAGATCGATCGCCCCGGACCGGCCGGACGAGTAGGTCACCTGCGCGGTGCCGTTCTTGAGGTTCGGATAGACGGCCTGGCTGAGCATCGTGATCGTGCGCAGGCGCAGGCTGTCGAGCCCCTCGCCGTCGTCGAAGGAAAGCCGCACAAGATAGCCGTTGCGGCCTTTCACGAGGTCCGTGAAGTCGAGCCGCGCGGAGGGACCCGAGAGGGTTCCCGCGGACGTCCAGGAAGCGCCGGCGTTGACCGAGATCTCCACGCCGATCGTTCCCACGGCGGAGGCGCTGAGAACGGCCCCATCCGTGGCCGCGTTGGCGGGATCCCGGCCGTCGGTGGGGCGGGCCGCGATGGTGTATGGAGAATAGTGCTCCAGGACGAGGCTCGAGGCGCCCGTGGAGCGGAGCGCCGGAGTTCCTCCCGTCGCGAGCGTCCCGGTCACGGCGGCCGCCCCGTCGAGGTGTTCGCCGGCGGCGAGGCTGGGCTGCCAGTCGAAGCAGGCGTTCCCCCAGCGCTGGCGGCCGCGGGATTCCTCCGGTCCGCCGGGGACTTCGTCGCGGGCGGGGGCGTTCTGGACGAACGACCACTCCGCGTAGGGGCCGTTGTCGCCGGCGCCCAGGTCGCCCGAGTTGTAGCCCCACCAGAGAAGGCCCGGCAGGCCCAAGTCCGTCACCACGCCCGTCGGGGAAAGCCACCGGGTGAAGGTTTCGCCCCGCTTGAGGCGGCAGGTGACCGGCGTCGCGGTGTAGCCCTCGCCGTACATTTTGTAATTGCCCGCTCCGGTCGTGATGGGCTTCCAGACGTTCTGGTAATAGTCGCGCCACTGAAGCGAGCGGTTCGGAACGAGGCCGGTGACGCCGTTGAAATCCTGGTATCCGCCGTGGGTGTTGGCCTGGGGAAGTCGGTATCCCATGCCGAGGTCCGGATTCCATTCGATGTAATGATGGTTGGTTCCGATGACCTGGTCGAGGGACGCGAAGTGAGCGGCCGGATCGTTGGCCAGGAAATGAAGGGTGTATTGGTCGGTGTTGACGTACCGCCAGCCGCCGTCGACATGGACCTCGTAGCCCGTGTCGCCGACGAGCGCCCGGCGCCGGTCGGTCCATCCCAGCGCTTCGACGAAGGGGCGCATCTGGGCGTGATTGGTTCCGCAGAGCCCCCAGGCGTAGGAGAAGAGCGCGCGCATCGCGTCGTAGTCGGTCATCAGGGGGTGGTCCGCGGAAGGGTCGGGCTTCACGCCGGGAAGGTTGTAGACCGCCGGCGAGGTGAGATGAGCGTAGTGTTCCGCCCTCCAGAGGAAGAGGCGGATGAGCTTGTCCCGGGGGCTCGTATTTCCCAGCGCCCCGCGCGGGACCCTCAAGGCGTGCGCGACGGCGCGGGAGGGAGTGGACATCGCGCCTTCGCCGGGGTAGTAAGGATCGTCGGTTTCGAGCTGCGGATCGCCGACCTGGGCGGCCGCCGCGGCTCCGGCTCCCAGGACCCCCAGAAAGGCGAGGAGCGTCGTCTTCATCGCGGTTCTCCGAAATATCACCGCCGCGCCGGCGGGTGGTAGGTCACCGTGAGACGCGGCCGGCGGTCGGGAGGCGTCGATTCGCGCGCGTTGAATTCCCAGCCGGGGGCCGGGGCGGCGCCCGCGATCACGATTCCGTGGTTGGCGGCCGGCGCGTGGACCCAGGACTGGACCAGGGCCACGCCCGCGTCGTTCAAGGCGAACGTATAGAAGCCCGGCTGCGGAGGAGCCAGCGCCGCCAGCGGGCGCGCCCCGCGGTCGCGATCCGCCTGAGCTCCGGGGATCTGCCACGCCTGGCCGGACGCGGCGAACTTCCAGGTGGCTTCCCGTTCCTCCCAGGGACGCCGCGCCTCGTACACGCGGTAGTCGGCCCCCTGGAGGGAACCCGTGACCCAGACGGTGATTTCCGCGGCGAGGACGCGGCTTCCCGGAGGGATGGACGAAACATCCCACCGGATCAGCGCGACCTGATGATTGTCCGCGGCGCGGTAGAGGCCGAGCATCTCGCGGGCGCCGAAGTTCGTGGCCGGTTCGCGCATCGAAAGGGTCGTGTCGCGCGTCCCCGCGTAGTCGGGTGCGGGGGCGACGCCGTCCTGGAACGAGCGGGTACGGATCAAAGGCCGCACGGAGGGCGCGCCGCTTCGGCCCGCCGAAGCGACCTGGCCGGCCGCGACGTCCGCCGCCGGTCCGTCGGGCAGCCGGCGCACGCGGACCCTGCCCTCCTCGACTTCGACGCGGGTGGCGTCCGGAGCGACCGAGACGACGAACAGGGTGCCGAGGACGCGCACCTCGGCGTGGGGAGTTGTCAGAATGAACGGCGCGGCGGGGGCGCGGACCACCGAAGCCCGCAGGGAGCCTTCGGTCAGCAGGACCGCCCGGCGCCGCAGCTCGGCGATCGCGGCTCCGGGCGCGGGTTCCAGGAGCGTTCCATCCTCCAGGCGGAGCGCCGCGTCGGAGGAGGGGGCGGAGAGGGATTCGCCGGCGAAGACGGTCTGTCCGGCGCGAAGGTTCCGGGATCCGGCCTTCAGAGTTCCCCGTTCGAGCGTGGCGACCACGCTTCGGGATTCCGTGGAAGGCGGCGGCGCGGGAGGGTTTTCGCGCGCCGGCGCGGGGCGGGGCGGATCGGGCGTGCCGCCCGGCGGCGGAGGAGGATCGAGGGGACGCGCGGTGGGCGCGGGCGCGGGACCGGGTTCGGGAGCCGGCGGACGCGGAGGTTCGGGCCGCCGGGGTTCCGGGAGAGGCGGCGGGGCGGGGGGCGGCTCTTCGGGCGGGGCGGCCGGAGGCGGCCGGTGCGCCACGTCGGGGGCCGGTTCCGGACGGCGCGTGCCGGCGACCGCCAGGGCGAGGGCCGCCGCGAAGAGGGCCGCGGCGGCCAGGAAGGGCGCCCACGGAGAGGCGCGGCGGGCGGTTCGCGGAAGGCGGTGACGGCGCGAAGTTCGGCCGGGCAGGCGGACTCCGGCGGGGAGCTCGGCCGCGGCCCTCATCGCTTCGACGAGGCCGCTTTCGAGTTCCGCCATCTCCACGAATCGGTCGGCCGCCTTCGGGTCGGTCCGGACGGCCTCCCAGAGCCGGCGTTCCTCGTGGGGCGTGATTCGGCCTTCGAACCAGGCGTGGATCAGGAGATCGAGGGGATCGTCCTTCATCGCGCCTCCTCGCCGGCCAGCCGGGAGCGGACGCATTCGGAGAGGAGCTTTTTGGCCCGGTAGATGAGGGCGTCGATCGCCTGGGCGGTTTTGGAGAAACGTTCCGCCAGCTGGCGGCTGGAGAGGTGCAGGGCGTAGCGGCCGTGCATGACTTCCCGGAGAGGGGGCCCCATCCGTTCCAGGCATTCGCGGAGGGCGGCGCGATGGGAGGACGGAGCGACGTCCGCGGCGCGCCGTTCGTAGGCGGCCAGGATCCGGCGGGCGCACTCCTCGTCCAGATGGCGGTGCGCGCGGGCCTCGTGGCGCCGGGCGGCCAGGACTTCCCGCCAGGCCACCCCGCGCGCCCAGGCTCCGAAATCGGTCCCCGGGGCGAATTCAGGGAACTTGGACCAGAGAACGGCCGCGGTCTCCTGCAGGACGTCCTCGGTCAGATGGGGATCCCGGAGCAGGGCGTAGATGAAGCTGTGGAGCATCGAACGGTGCTCCATGAGGAGCTTGACGAACCGCGTTTCCATGGCGTCTCCTCCACCGGATAACGGGACCGGCGGGGCGGAATCTGACGAAAAAAATGAATCGGGGGATCCGGCCCGGCCGTCCTTCAGTCTACCCCGCGGGGGCGGCCGTTTTGCTTGACCGGCCGGAGCGGCAGGGGTTACAAGGGCGCCGATGACCGGATGGCGCTTCTGGCGTACCCGCGAGTTCGGAACGGCGCTGGTTCTCGGGGCGATGATCCTGGCGTGCGAGATCGCCTCGCGCGTTCATTCCGGCTCGTCCTTCGTTTTCTCCGACCGGCTGGGGCGCGTGCTGAGCGAGTGCGCCTATGTGGGGATCGCGGCGATCGGGGCCTGCGTGGTGATCCTGTCGGGAGGGGTGGATCTGTCGTCGGGCTCGGTCATGGGGCTTTCGGGCGTGGCGTTGGGGTACGCGTACGCGCGGATGGGCTGGCCGGCGCCGGCGGCGCTTCTTTTGGGCCTGGCTTCGGGGGTGGGCGTCGGACTTCTCAACGGTCTGCTCGTGGGCAAGCTTCGGATCCCGCCCTTCATCGCGACCCTGGGGTTTCTTTCGATCGCCCGGGGGGCGGGGTACTGGCTGACGCGCGGGATCACGATTCCCCTGGAATGGCGGGAGGCGCCCTCGCCT
>DATLZA010000008.1 GCA_035574235.1 Planctomycetota bacterium
CGCCCGCCCGCCGACAAAAACACCGCATCGATCCCGCGCCGCAAAAGCTCCCTCCGCGCCCCCGACGTGAGCTCCACCTGCCCCATCACCACCACCAGCCCCAGCTCCGCAAACGCCACCCTCCGCGCTTCCCGACCTCCCACCGACAGAACCAGCGCGTCCCCCTGCACCGAAATCTCAGCGCCCTGCTCGCTCACCACCAGCGTCCGCATCCGACGCCTCCGCCACCCACCGCAGCTCCTCCACCCCCCCCTCCCCGCACAGCTCGTACCGTCCCCCCGGACACGCCACCGACCGGCCCGGCGCGCGGCGCAGCCGTTCCACCAGCGCCTCCTGCGTCCGCGCGACCTCCCGGCGCAGCTCCTCCTGACGACGCAGAAGCTCCGCGTAGCGCCGCGCCAGCGACTCGTCGTCCGGCGCCTCCGCCCGCCCTTCCTTCAGGGCCTCCGCCTCCTTGAGCGTCAACAAATGCAGCGTCGGCGTCGGATACCGGTCCGGCGCGAACTCGAACGTGCACGAACAGTCCACCCTCGAGGTCACATGACCGATCCGCTGCCGGATCTTCGGACATGACATGGGATTGCCCGCCAGAGGACTCTTCATCCGCCGGTCCGCCGGAACGTTCGCGCAGCGCGCCAGAAGATAATTCACCGCCGCCACCCCCGCCGGCAGATGACCCAAGGTGTGAATGAGCACCAGCTGCTCTTCGTAGGCCAGTGTGCGGTGCTCCATCGCGCGCCTCTTGAGCTCCGCCAGCACCGGACAGCGCCGCAGCACATGCCTGACCTCCCGCCGCGTCTCGAAGTCCGCCTCCGTCCAGTCCGGCGGAACCTCGGGCGGCGGAGGACCCGCCGGAAGCGGCTCCTCCCGCGCCGCCGGGCGCGCCGCCGGCGCCGTCCCCGGCCCCACCCTCCGCTTGAGGACTTCCAGAATCTCATACAGGCGTTCCCGCCCCAGCAAGCGCACCGAGCGCAGCGCGGCCCACGGATCCGAAAGCGGACGCCCCGTCTCGTCCAGAAGAACCGACCGGCGCCCCGTCTTGCGATGCACGCCCAGGGGAAGCTTGATCAGGTTGCCCACTCCCGCCGCTCCGCCACCCCTCGAAGGCTGCCGCGGGAAGAACTCCAGATGCATCGTCGGCGGAATCCGCACCGAAAGAAACGCCAGAAGCGCCTCCCCCAGACGCCAGATCACCTCGGCAGCCTCGGGCTGCTCGAGAAACACCCAGTAGTGCCTCCCTTTGTACCCCGAATCCTCGAAAAGCGGCTCGAATCCGATGTCCTTCAAATCCGCCAGAAGACCCACCCCCCGTCCCTGCAGGTCTTCGCGCAGCTTCCGCGCGGCCGCCGGGTCCGCCCGTGCCGCTTCGAGCGCCGACTTGTTGAGATCCAGATCCACCGCAAAAAATCGAACCGTGTCGTCCACGCGAATGGGATAAACCCCCACCGTCACGTTTCCCAGAAGGTGATTGCGGATGACCGACGGGGTCAGAGGATCGCGCACCGGCGAATATCCCACCCTTCCGCGCTCGTCGCACCACTGCCGGGCCCAGACATCTTCGCGGCCCCGGAAAAGCGTCAGGAACCGCACCGCTTCGGCGTCCTCGACCGTCCGTGGACCCTCCGCCTCCCGCGGTGGCGTCACCGGATCGGCTTCCGCCCGGAGAAGGGTCTCGAGCTCCCCCACGCGCGGATCCGCCGGTCCGCCCGAAGCCCGCAGGCGCGTCAGCAACCGCGCCGCCGCTTCGTGCCGTCCCCGTTCGACATACCGCTCCGCCAACTCCAGAAGAAGATCCGCTCGCTCAGGCTCGTCCCGCACCGCCCGTTCCAGCTCCCGGAGGGCCAGATCGTGCGCCCCCAGCGATTCCGCCAGCCGGGCCCACCGATCATGTCCGCCCCGCTCCGCCGCGCGCTGCGCCAGAAGCTCTCCCAGTCTCCGCCGCGCCTCGGCCGGGTCCGCGGGCCGCGTGCGCTCGAAGTCCTCCGGCGTCATGCCTCCAGCCTCGGGAAACGCAGCCGCTCCAGGTCCCCTTCCTCAAGTCCCGCAAGCCGGCGCAGCGACTCCGAAAGCTTCAGGTACGTCTCTTCGCCCACCGGCTGGAAACCGTGCGCCAGGATCGACTGATTCCGGGCCACGAGGACGGACTTTTTCGGATCGTGCAGACCCAGCTCCTGAAAGCGCCGACCGAGCTCGTCCCCCTGGGCCGCCAGAAACTGGTAGGCGTCCTGTAATGCCAGCTTCACGGAAGCTCCCGTCCGGCCCGCCCGCATCGATTCCGGCAGCGCCTCGAGCGGCACCTCGGAGGTCTTGAGACCATATTTTTCCTCAAGACGGATCTGGGCGGTCGCCTCGATCGCGCGGTAGCAGACGGCCACCGCCTCGTCCACCCGCCCCACCTCGAAGCGCCGCTTGGCGTTGGCCGCCAGATCCCGTACAAAATCCGACGACGGGCGCTCCCGGGAGGCGGCCAGCCGGCACACATGATCCAGGTGCTCTTCGACCTTGCGGCGAACCTCGGCGGCGTTGTGCAGCACTTCGCCGACAAAAGCGGCTTCGCGGAGATACTCCTCCCAGCGCGGAACGGCGTCCGCCGGCCGGAACGCATCCCAATGCGCGTACCCCTCCGCCAAAGCGGCCACGGCTCCCAGGAGTCTTTTGACCACCTGGCTGGCCGTTGTCTTCAGGCTGTCTCGAAGAAGCCGTCCGGCCGCCGCCACGTAGCCGCCGTTGAAAAGCGCCGCCGCGTCCTCGACGGCCTGGTAGCCGAACGCGTCCAGCGGATTGGGACGCGCGTAGAGCCGTTCGGAGCCCGTTTCGACCACTCCGAGGCCGTCCTTCGTGCGCCGATCGCCACCCACGTAGAGAAACTCGGCAGGCCATCGCCGGGCGGCCAGAAGGAGCGCCGCCGACATGACCTTGGTCCCTCCCGTGTAATCGGCCAGCACGCCGGCACGGTTGCTCACCCAGTCGGTCACCTTCGGCGTCAAAGCCCGCAGGTGACGCACCGCATCGGTCAGGTCCTCAGGATCGGGAAGCAGAAGCAGTTCCCAGGAAACGCCCTTCCCGAGAGCGGGCAGGATCTTCTCCTCGACGACACGGCGGCTGCCCGGCGAGACGATGAAAACGACTCGATCCGGAGTTCGCTCCGTTAGAGCGTGCAGAATGGGCTCCGGAGAGGATCCGACCGTGGCGATGTAGAGGACAGGCGGCTTCGACTTCGCGGTCATATCCGGCGTACCTGAAACATTTTGAGATACTCTGCGACCAGGGCGGTCTGAGCCTCACCCTGCGCCGTCGTTTCAACCCGGAGGGGCAGAACTTCGCCGCTGCGCTCGTAGCGCACGAAGATGTGTCCTCGCTCGGCGTCGGCAAGGCGTACCCGGGCGCCCCGGCCCGCTTCCCCATCGAACCGCACATAGCGGACGCAGTCGATCGAGCAGAGCCAGCGCACAAAATTCTCCCAGCCGGCCGGTCTTTCATGCGCGACGCCGGAGAGCCCGTTTTTCTCGGCCGGCGAACGAGGATCGGCCTGGGGCCACACCACGCGGGGACGGCGAGGATGGAGCACAGCATGACAGAGGAGGCTTCCGGCCACGGTGAGGTAGGTGTTTCCGTCCTCGGCCGGGGCCGTCAGAAAACGTAGCTCGGGATTTCCCTTGAGCCATTCCTCGACTTTCTCCGTGGGCCGGGGCTCCTCGTCGATCCACTCGAAGAACTTGCGATTCCGAAGGACGATTTCCTCATTCCATTGAAGAGGCAGACGCGGAATCCGAACGAGCTCGTGGTGCCGCTCGTGGAGGTACACGACTTCCACGCCGGCCAAGGCTCCGAGGAGGGTAAGGAAAGCCGATTCCGGCTTATAGCCGCCGGTCGCCGCCAGAACGATCTGCGCCCCTTTGTCCTCCGATTCCCTGATTCTTCGAAGAAGAATGTCGATCATGCTTTTGAGACCTCGGGAGAACGCTTGCGGCTCCGCGGTGAGGCCGGTGATGATCTGAACCTCGCCCCTGATCCCCAGGTTTTCGTAATGATGCTGGAGAGCCTGGGCGCAGAAGCATCCTTCGGGCGTTTCGGAGCAGAGAAAAAAGAGGGCATCATCGGTGCCGACTTCGAGCCGGTGGAGAGTATGGATCTCAGCGGACGCCGCTGCCGGATCCGCCCTGCGGAGCCAATGGATGACGTCGGCCTCCGGAGGCAAATCCTGACCGTGTTTCCATCCGCCCCAGGGACGGTCATCGCGGTTGGTTAGAAGCGAAGTCCCTACGGTTACAAGAATGTGACGCGGCACGGCTTTTCCTCCCTTAGGACGTTCCCTTCTTTCCCGCTGCCGGGGCGGAAGGGCCCGGCGGGACCCACCGAAAGTTGATATTCCCTCCTTCCTGGCTCGATACCGAGTCGACCAGAACGAAAACGCGCTGTCCGGCAGTCCAGTCCCCCGGCGCATCCTTCGAATTGACGATGAAGCCGATGCGGCCGCTCGCCAGGTGACATACCTTCCAGGTCCCCTTCTTGGGATTCTTCTCACGCAGTTCGACCTCGACTCGATCGCCCCTTTTGAGGGACGGCGCCGGAAGGGAAGGGGCGGACTCACGGCGCGGCGCGGCAGCTGCAGTTTCCGCCGTTCCGATTTGAAACACTCCGTAGCCGGCCGTTTTCTTGGCGCCCAGACCTCGATCTTTGAGCGCTTCCCCGAGCGCCGACCTCAGCCGTGCGCCCAGGGATTCCGCCGGCTCCAGGTCGGACCCGCGGGCCGGAAGAACCGCGGCGCGAAACCTCCACTCCACTCTCGCCGGTACGGAAAGAAAGGGAACGGGATTCGGCCCTTGGTCATCGGTGGACCATCTCTTTCCCTCGGGGTAGTACTCCTTGTAGTGGGGCGTCAGGTAGTCGACCTCGAGCCGGCAGGTCAGAGGAAAAGCGTCGAAGAAGATCACTCGGCCGGCCTTCTCCTGCGTCCCGAAAAGCGTTTCGGCCAACTTCTTGTCCTGAGGATGAACAACCGCCCGGACCGCCCCCTTGATTCCGCTTCCCGGAAGGTACGGAACCCCGTAGAGGGGGTGGAACATGAACCCCGTTTCGAGCGCATGCGGCTCCCCCAGGCGCGAAACCAGCCGGGAGGTCAGAACCGCCGATTCCGAGACCACCGCGGCGCCGAGCGACCTGAGGGATTCAAGCGCCGCATCAAGGCGCCGGTGGATCTCGCGCAGAAGCGACTGGTCGGCAGCTCCGCTTTGCTCGGCCATCTGCCTCAAGAGATTGCCTTTGCTGTTTTTCAGGGTTCTGTCCGGCGGCCGCAGAGGCATCCAGCGCTGAAAAAGAAGCCCCAGGTTGGCCGGCGGACCGGCGCGCCGAACGACCTCCTCCGCCCACCTTTCCACCGGCAGCTGCTGAACCCGGAGGGCATCCGCGGCGTCCCGGGGGACGCAGAGGGCAAGCAACACCGGCGTCTCTTTCGGACGCTCTCTTGGGGCGGGGTCGAAGGATCCATTTCTCACGGGGCCCCTCCTTTCCCCCGCGCCTCCCCGCCCTCCTTCACCCTGGCCCGCACCGCGCGCTTGAGCCAGGCCGCATAGGCCAGCGCCTCCTGGGTGGCCGCGCGATAGATGAAGGAATCCTCGTCCGCCAGCCGTCCGAGAAGGTCATCATTTTTCGACTTCCAGCCGATCTGATCGGCACACCCCTGATGGAGCCACTCCTGCAAGACCTTGTAGGTCCACGTGTGAGGGTCGTCGCTTTTGGCCCTGAGAAACGCAAGCGTCGGCCCCAGCCCCGAGGCCATGATCATGCTGGGGAGCGACTCGACGGTGCTTTTATGTTCCTTCGTCAGGGGCGTCGTCGCCACCTTTCCAAGGACATGCTGAGCCCGACGCTGATCCATCGTCTTCTCGCCGCTCATCGGGCGCCTCCTTTCTCCATGAACTTCAGCCGCACGATTCCGCGTCCCGTCGTGGCGTCCGCCCCCGTCTGCATCCGCGCCCCGTCCAGGTCGGTCCTCAGTTTGTTGAGAATCGCGGCGGCATCCCCCAGACCGTTCGTCTTGCCCCTTCCCCCGAAGGGGTCCGCCGCCGCCAGCGGCACATAGAAGAGCGAATCGCAGGGGACGAACTCGGCCTGAAAGAGAGCGCCGTCGGCAACCGTACCTTTCGTGTCGTCGATCCTCGTATGTGCCTCGACGACGGTCGAGGTCCGGACGAAGTACTGGAAGTCCGTTTCCGGAAGGAGCACGAGGTGGCTCGTGATCCGTTCCGCCCAGTACCCCTCGGCGACGGCGTTCTTCCGAAGCCACTCGGCCACGGCGTCCAGGGCGGAATCGGGTTTCGCCGCGAAGCGGCTTTCTTCCAGAATCACGGCCGCCGGGGAGCTCTCGAGCACCAGGCTGCTTTTCGTGGTGACCCGGGCTCCGCTTTTCTCCGGCTCCGTCAGCTTCCAGTCCCGGACCTCGGCGTCCCTCGCCAGCCGCTCCAGGGCCGGCCGGCTTGTGGCGTACGCGAACGTTCCGCGCAGGCTCCGGATGGGGAACAGGATCAGCTTCGCGTCCCCGAACGCCACGGCGCCGGCGAATTTATCCGCCTCCGCTCCCGTCTCGGGTCCGAAGATCGTTTCCAGGTGCGCTCGGCGGTCCCTGTCCGATTCCTTCCGATAGAGAAGGTCGCGCACACTTCCTTTGATGCCGGCCCCCTGGCCCATGGGGTAACCGGTATGGCGCTCCCTCTGAATGGGCAGATCGATCGCGCCGATGCTGGACCCCGTTCCCCAGTGCACCGGCGTTTCCGCATAAAGAAAAAGCAGCGCCTCACGCTTGAACATAATCCCAACCTCCGACCAACACGATTCCAAATCCTTCCTGAGCTCCGACGTCCGAAACCGATCGGGCGTGGTACTTCTGAACGGGATCGCCCCGCTCCAGCTCGAAGTAGTACACCGCTCCAGCGGGAACCGCGAGACGCAGGGGTTTGGCGCTCCTGGCCGCGATATCCCAGCCGGACACAGGGACCATCGTCGGCAAACGCACGCCGACGAGCCGGGCGCGCACGTCCCCGTCGTCCAGAACCCAGCCGTTTTCTCTCTTGCAGATCCGGGAAGGCTTCCACCCTGCTGTCTGCCCCTCCATGAAGATGGCCGGCGTCACGAACGTCCAGGCGAACCGGCCCTCCCGCATGAAGCCGGCGGGCCAGCGACCTGCCGTGGATTTCTCCCACCGTGCCATGCGCCCCTCTCCGCCGAGGCGAAGAATCCCCTTATCCCGAAGAGGCGCGACACCCTCGCCTTCGACCGCCACCGCAAGACGAACCCGCTTTTCCTCGTTCAGGCGGACCATCCGGAGCGAATAGAGCATTCCCTCTCTTACGGTGCGCGTGCCGCCGAGAGCGATTCCAAAGCGCCTTTCGGTTCCCCAGAGCGCCTCCGCACAGACCGGCTCCCCCGGAATCCCGCCGGAAAGCCAGGCCTCCATGTCCCGTGCGGTCAGATAGACCGGCCCTTCGAGCTTCTCCCCCGTTCCCCGGCCCGCCTCGATTTTCCAAAGCGAGCGGAGCCCCTCCCTGGCCAGCGACGAAGAGAACGGAAGCCGATCCCGGCCCAGCGGAGCCCACCGCCAGACCCTCTCCTGCGAAAATTCGAGATCCGCAGGCGCCGGGAAAAGAAGATCGTTCCCGCGTCGCAGGAACGGCCCTTTGAAGCTCACGCGGAAAGCCGCCTCTCCCGGCCGGCCCCACACCTCGGCGGCCGGCCCTTCCAGCCGCCTGGCGGAGAAGTCCGCTCCGTACGAGGCCATCGCGGCCGTCCGGAGCGCCCCCGCCGTCACCGACGGCAGCGGCGGGAAGATTCCCTCCGCGTAATTTTCGCTCCCGGCTCCGAAAGGACGGGCGTCGCGGAAGAAAAGCACATCCACCGGCTCCAGATCCACCCATCGTTCGCTCATTCGTCACGCTCCCGGGCGAGGAACTCCGCCGCCGCAACGAGACGGACCAACTGGGCGCTCGGCCAAAAGTATTCCTCCGGATAGCCCGACGGGTGCCGGGGCTCCTTGAAGCGTTTCAGGACCGCCTCGAGCGCCGCGGAAACTTCCTGCGCGATCCGCTCCTTCTCTTGGCAAAGGATCTTTCCCTGCGCCTCCTCGGAGGCGCCCCCCGCCATGTAAAGATGCCTCCGCAGAAGCCACAGGATCTGCTCCTGGCGGGCCTCCGGCTCTCTTTCGAGAAGGGGAAGCGACTCCTCCAGGTGGCCCACAAACTTCCGTGAAAGGAAGAACCGGGCGCCGGGAAGCTCCTGGCTGGGTCTTCCACGGAAGACGCCGGCCACGAGGTCCATGACGTCGAGCGCCGCCCAGTGGAAGCAGAGAACCTCCCGATCCCCCGAACGCTTCAGGACCGCCAGGCCCACCGCGTTCTTCTCCGGGGCGGACTTGGCGAGCTCCTCGCACTCCCGCGCCGCCTCGAGGGCCAGGCGCATCGGGCTCTTCGCATGCGCCACGGCGATTCCGGCGCTCAGGGTCGCCTGGGGGCCCAGAAGCCGGTAAAGCTCATGGCGGCCTCTCTCGAAGCGCGCGAAGCCGTTCCGCATACGTGCCCCTGGGATTCCGATCTCGCGATCCCCTTCTTCACGCTCTCCGGCGAACGCATAGCGGATCATGCGCGCGATCCTCGGAAGGGGCTCCAGCGGAAGAAGCGCCAGCACATCGTCTCCGCCGGCATAGACCAGCGCCCCCGGCCCTGCCTTTTCGACGACGTGGGGGATCACATGGCGGGCGAAGTCCCGAAGCGCACGGCTGAGAGCCGCCTGGTACGCGGGGGCGTACGGACGCTTCACGTCTCCGAACGGCAGGTGGCCCATCACCTTCTGGTGAACCACCTCATCGTAGGAGGGGCAGCGTTCCCCCGAGAGCCACTTGCCCATTCCGTCGCCGTCGGCGACCAGAACCGCGTAATAGCGGCGCGGTTCGACAGGAAGGTGAAGCTCCTGCAGAGCCCCCCGCAGCTCGCGCAAGGCCTCTACAAGGTCCCTGCTTCCCTCCTGGCCGTCCGCCGACACGGCATCGAGATACAGCCAGCGGGCGTCCGCGTAAGCCAGATCCTCTAGGATTTGCCAGGAACGCAGCTTCTCGTGCGTATGGTCGGGGATCCAGTATCGCTCCTTATCTTTGTCCACCTGCGACACGGCGGACCGCACCTTTTCCAGCGCGCTCCGCAGCCTGTCCGTGCCGGCCGCACGGCTTTCGAGGGTTTCCGCCAGACGCTCGAACCAGGGCGCCGCCGCCAGCGTGGAGGTGGAAGGGAATCCCTGACCGTGTACCCGGCGGTCGCGGCCGAGCCGACGTTTGACCGTACACACCCCGCACAGCCGATCGACCCGATCCTCGTCCCTTGGATCTTCCCAGACCGCCGAACGCAGGCCGCAGAGATGGCAACGGTGCCTCCCTTCCTCCTCCTCCACCGCCCGCACCCTAGAGGCCTTGACCGAATCGAGCGAGAGACGCGCCAGGTCTACGAGGCTTCCGTACGCCGCCCCCGAATTCAGGAACCGAAAAGCCGCCGATTCCTCCTTGATCTGCTTCAGAAAGGCCGACTCCTTACGCGTCCAGTTCTGAACTTTCCGCCACCAGGACAGAAGCTCCTCTTTGCCCTTTCCCTCCTTGTCCGTGAAAAGACGCTTCCAGGGGACGGCGCTCCAGTACGTCTCGATCGCCGACAGGAGCTGAGCCCTGCCCTGCTCCTTGAGTTCCGCGGCGTACTTTTTCGCTTCTCCTTCGAGAAACTCCTTGACGCCCCCTTCCGCCGCCGCCGCGAGCTTCTCCACCTTCTCGAGAGGGACGACCGCCAGGAACTGGTTCGGCAGCGAAGGAATCCGAAACGCTTCGTCCTCCGGTTCGCAGTCCTTCACTCCCTCTTTCGCGAGCCAGCGGTCCACTTGCGGGTGTCCCCACACGTCGGGGAAGATGACGGCGTCCGGACCCAGCTCGGAGGCCACCGCCAGGAGCGCCCGGGCCAGGAGCTCGGACAGGAAAACCGATCCCGCCCAGAGGTCCGCGCTTTTCCGGGCCGCCGCGATCAACGACTGCACGGGTCCCAGAGCGAAGAAAAAGAGGGCAGGATCGTCCCCTGCGCCCACCAGCGCCGAGGTCAGGCGGGCATGCTCCCAGATCGAGTGATCCGGAATGCGGCTGTCCGCGGGAAGGAGGCTCCAGAGAAGTCCCAGTTCTTCCTTCCGCCCCCCCGAGTGAAACCGCCCGTCCATGAGGTACCGAGGCAGGAGGCGCCAGAGCGCGAGATAGCGCATCCAAAGGTTCGAATACTCCTTCTCGATATGTCCGACGGCTTCCCGTACGGAGGCGGACACCGTTTCCCAGTCGGTGGAAATGAGCGTGTCCTTCCGGCAATCGTGCGGAGCCAGGTCATACGTGCGGCCGGACAAGGGATGGGTGAGCTGGGGATTCTCGCGCCAGCCGACCGCGTACTTCTTGCGATCTTCAAGAGGAAACCGGTCCGCGCCGGCGGCCATGCGGTCCGCCTGCCGGACCGCCTCGGGAATTTGGGGCTCGAGGCCCGCGGCCGTCAGGAGCTCTTTCGCCACGTCTTCATGCGGCGCCGCAAACAGGATCCCTGCCTTTTCCGGAGGATCGTGCAGAAGCGCCGCGATTTTGAGCCGGAGAATACGCTCGTCGGTTATGGCCATGCGACTACGCCTCCGAAGTTCCTGGCGAAGCGATCGACTTCATTCCAGTTGCGCAGATCCATGGGAATCACCGATGGGAATGGGCTTTTGAGGACCGTGAGCACTTCCAGGACTCCCCTGTCTCCCCGCAGGATCCGAAAATGAGCAGGGCTGGCCCAGCGCACGTCCCTCCCGCCGATGGTGGGATGTCCCGCGCGGGGTTTGAGATACGGAAGCCCCCAACTTGGCGATTTATAGCCCCTGAGGGCGATCATGATGTCCCTCCGTGCATTCTCCGCATCGGCGGCACTGCCTCGGCGCACCCGGATCGATGCGCACGCGTGGGGAGCCGGGCAGAGCATCGGAAACGGCGCTTCCCCGGAATGAGCAGGCTGGCCCATGTTGCGCTGGAGATGTTGGATGGTGCCTCTGATCCACTGGGCGAGTCGCTCCGGGTCCTGAGGGAGCGGGTTGCGGTACCGTTCCTCGAGGTCCTCCGGGGCTTCCAGCACCTGCACGTCGAAGGATCCCGCTCCCCGACGCGAGCGCTGTCCCAGCCCGCCCAGCACCGTGGCTAGGCGCAGAATGCAGATGGCTTCTCGGAGACTCTCGCGGGAGCCGTCTATTCGAACACGGTACGTCCGATTCGGAGAAAGCGCCGTCGAGGGTGACTTCCGCTCCGGACTGTGAGGAAGCAACGGATGTTGCCGTGTTTCCTCAGGCGTGACGCCGTCGACCCGAAGCCGAACGCGCGAGGCCCACTCGGTTTTTCCCCAGAGTTCGCTTTCCTTCCTGAAAAGCTCCTTCGGGTTGCCGAAAAAAGGACCGTAGACCGCCCGCGTCCAGAACCGGAGCACGCCGCGGAGCGAGGGAATGCGGAACTCCGCTTCCCCGCGGGGTTCCCGCTCCGCTTTCCCGGGGGGTTCCCGGTGAATGAACGCGGGGGTGACCGTCTTGAATTCAATCGTTGCTTTTCCCATCGACCGCCCTCAGCTCATATCGCCCAAGGCCGAACGAAGCGTTCTTGCCCAGATGAAGCCACTGGCCCGCCACCAACCAGGGGCGCCAGGCCGAAAGCGCCCCCCGCAGTCGGAGGGTCCCGATCACTCCTCCGAGGGACATGCGCGTCTTCTGCCGCCCGGAATAGCGCGGCGCTTCCTGCCAGCGCCGGTCCTCCCAGCGGTACTCCAGCGTTTCCGCTTCCCGCGCCAGGTGCCGCGCCGGCTCCTCCACGGAGCCTCCTCCGTAGAAGGCCGTCATCGCCCCCACCCGCCGCAGAAGGGCGCGCAGCACCGCCGGCCCGTCCGGCTCCTGCTGAAGCCGCCCTCCCGACGTGATCCGCGCCGGCGTCCGGAACACCAGCCGCGCCTCGCCGTCGAACTTGGGAACCCGGCGCTCCAGCTCCGAAAGCGGCAGCGGCCGCGCCCGCTCGGGAAGTCGCTCGGGCCGAAGGACGATCCGCCCCGCCCCCTGCTCTTCCTCCACCCTCTCGATGGCCACCGGCACCCGCTCCCGACCGAACCCCGTCCGTCCGCCCCGCTCCAGCGCCGCCACGACGTGCCCCGCCATCCGCGCCGCCCAACCGATCAGCGTCACCCCGACCGTCCAGAAGTCCCCCGAACGAAGCTCAGTCCCTGCACTCTCCCAGCGCAGGACATAGGGCGGCGGAATCGTCCGCTCCCCCTCCAGAACCCCGATCCCCTGAGGCCGCACCGGCTCCAGGACGCACGGATAGGCGCATCCGGCGCGCAGGACGCAGCGCAGGCAATCCCGGTGTTCCGCCACGCAGACAAGCTCCTTCAGAGCCCGCCCCAGAACGCCGCGGATCATCGAGCCCGGAAACTCGGGGATCCGGAAATCCCCTTCGAGCCGAAATACGATGCGCAGCGGCAGAACTTCGATCGGAGGCCACGAGACTCCGAAATCCATGACCGGACACCCTCCCGTCCGCCGTCCTTCCCGGACGACCGTCCCACACCCCCATGGCCTATGTGCCAAGGGGCGAAACTTTTTTAACACACGACGGCGCGTTGTCAAGCCGATGCACGACTTCTTCTCGGGGTAGACCCGCGCGTCTCACGCCGACGGGGCACGCCTCCACGCTCCGGGAACCGGCGCCGGAAGTTCCGGTGGAAGGCCCGCGGCTCAGGGCGCCGGGCGTCGGCGCGCGCGGAAGAGATCGGAGTCGAGCGACTTCACCCCGAAGTGCTCTCGGAACCAATTCTCCCGGAAGTCCGGGTCCGACCGCCTCGGGCCCGCCTCCACCTCGTACTGAGCCCTGGCCAGAAGAATGAACCTCTCGAGATCCTTCGGAGGAAGATCCGCCTTCACCCGATCATAGGTCGTGCGACGGTGCAGAACCTCCCGCAGTTTCAACCGAGCCCGCTCCCACTCGTCCTCCGCGCCGTTCGCGCGATCCCGCGCTTCGTCCACGAGGCGCGCCAGTTCCGTTTCCGACCATTTTCCAGAGCGGACGCCGTCGACGACCCAGCGAAGAAGGACGTTCCTCAGCTGGCGGACGTTTCCAGGCCAGCAACAGTCCTCCAGGAGCCGCACCTCCGTCTCCCTGAAGGGGCGGAAGGGGACGCCCTCCTCCGCGCAGATTTCCCGCAGCAGGTCCTCCGCCAGCAGGGGCAGATCCTCCCGACGCTCGCCGAGGGAAGGAAGCCGGATCGTCAGAGAGGCGATCCGATAATAGAGGTCCTCTCGAAACCGCTTCTCGCGCACCTCCGTCCACAAGTCCCGGTTGGTCCCCACGATGAAACGGGCCTTCGTATTCCTCGTTTTGCTTTCCCCGAGGCGGGAGTATTCCTTCCGTTCGACCAGGGTCAACAAGGCCGCCTGGGCGGTCGGGCTGAGGCTGTCGATCTCGTCGATGAAGAGCGTCCCTTCCCGGGCCGCTTCGACGGCGCCGGCCCGAGACCGTTCGGCCCCCGTGTAGGCACCCTCTTCCGCCCCGAAAAGCTCCGAGTGCAACAAATGATCCGGCTTGGCGGCGCACTGATAGATCACGAAAGGTTTGGCCTTTCTCGGTCCGTTTTCATGAATCGCCTGAGCCAGAACCCCCTTGCCCGTCCCGGTGGGTCCCTCGAGGAGCACGCAATGACCCACCGTCGCGTAGCCCCGGGCCCGCTCCACCGCCTCCTTCATCTTCGGATTCCGGGTGCGGATCCTCCCGAACGTCACGAGGTCCTTCTCATCCCGCGGGGGGCGATACAGCCGCTCCGTCTCGAGCGCGGCGAGGTTGGGGACATGGACGCGCAGCTCGCGGAGAAACTCGGACGCTTCCTCGGCACTCGAGATCCTCGTCCCGATCGCGTCCCGCATCCTCCGCGTAACCCCGGAGAAATCCATCAGCGGAAGCTCGACCAGGACGTACCGGCTCAGTTCAAAGTGGAGCGCCGGCGAGCGCTGCTCCTCGTCCGTGAGGCCCGTCGGGAGAACGTGGACCACGCGCCGCACCCCGAAAAGCTGGCCCGCGATCGCCGCCACCGCGCTTTCCGTCTTGCGCCCGCCGGCCAGGCACACCTCCACCTCCAGGCCGGCGTCGCCGGCCTGGACGATGCGGAAGGCGAGCTCGCCGAGGAGCGCCTCGTGGGCTCCTGGATGGTCAAAGTCGTTGAATGGAAAAACGCCGCATCGAACGTCCACGGGCCCGGCAGGGTCCGCCTTTATGCCTGGAACTCGACAGGGATAGCGCGTCTGAAGAATTTCCATATCCCCCGAACGTCGGCCGCCCTCGAATTCGTCGAGAATCCGTCTTCGGGACTCCGTAACGCGGGGACTCGACGTGCAAAGAAGGATCACCTCCCGAATCGCCCGCCGCTCTTCGAAAAAATACTTGTCGAGCGCCTCGGTTACGACCGCAGGAGTGACCCCGACCGTGCAGATCAGACGCATGTCCAGCCTTCCCCGTCCTCGGAATCGAGCAAACCATCCGGTTCATGCCGTTAAGAATACCCTGAGATGGGAGACCGGGGGAACCCGGGGCGCCCGATAGCACTTCGGATGCACCCCGGGTCCTGGCGGGGGGGCGGCCTTGCGTCCGCCCAGGTCGGATCCGACCGTCCCGGCCTTGGAGAGAGCGGGTTCAACCACGGCTCTGTTCTCCTCGTACCTACCTCCGAAACCTCTGGAATACGCACACGCGGTGATTCCCAATGTTTCCGCAGACCCCACGACGCGTAGCCATCGCTGAATCCTCCTAACTTTCAAACCCGAAGCGGGATATGCAAGCCCTGTGCCACGTGAGCGCCCTCCTCGGGGAGCGCACGTCGGAGGCCGAACGTGCAAGAAAACCTTGCCGCTCGTTGGAAAATCTTGCAGAGGTGGGCTCAAACCGACAGGGGGTCCGCGGATCGCTTCGGCTATGATCCGGAGCGTCGCTTCTCCCCACCCGATGATCGTGACACCCGCGCAGGTCCCGCGCCGCCTGACCCGCCCGCTGCCGGTGCGACGCTCTTCTTATGACCGCCCAGCAGGCGGCTGATCCGGGCCGTCCGCCCCCCCCGTCTGCCGAGGAGCGACCAGGGGCGGCGGAGCGCCGCGCCGCAAGGCGTTCTGATCCGTGTACCAGCGAAGCAGCGTCCGGAGGGAGCCGGGCGCGTGCCCGATATAGGCCGCCAAGGCTTCCACCTCCATGTGCTGGGGGCCCGGCGCCGCATGCTCGCTGCAGAAGAAGTGGCGGAAGTCGTAAAGGGTAACACGGATCGATTCAGGAACCTTGCCCTTCTCGTCCGCAAGCGCACGCAGGAGCATGTGGTACACGCTCCGTTCCTTGTACACCGTGCCCGCAGCCGTGGCGAAGATGGGCAACGACTTGTCGGACATCTTGGCCACGCGCTCCTGCAGGATCTTGGCGGCGGTCGCGTTGAGTTCGATCACGCGTCTTGACCACTTGCTTTTCAGCTGGCGTCCTTCCCAAGGGACGATCGACAGGAGCTTTCCACGGAGATCCATCCCCCGCACGCCGAGCAGCTCGGAGGGGCGCATCCCGGTCTCGGCGAGCACCGCAGCGAAGTCGCCCAGCCAGGGGTGGCCCTGAAGTTTCTGGAGGACGGCCTGGATCTTTTCGGTGCTGGGGGCCTCCTTCGTCGTTTCCTCATCCTTCGGCTTCTCGATCGCCCGGCAGACGTTCCAATCGACGCCGCCCTTTCGAGCCGCGATCCAGCGGAGGAACGCGCGCACGCGGGCGAAATCGCTTCGAACCGTGAGAGCCGAACGGCCGTCGGAACGCTCATCGACCCAACGCTGAACGTGTTCGCGCGTCACCTCCCGGACGTCCCGTTCGGCACCGACCGATTCGACAAAGAGGCGGACGATGGGAAGCGCGCGCTCCGCGCCGGCAGGACGCCGGTTCTTCTGGTACCACTCTTCGTACTCGTCGAACACTTTTCCCAAAGTGAGCGCCGAAGGGGGTTTGGGGATCCGAAAGGAAGGCACCCCTTGCTCGTCCTGCTGGAGGGCTCGACGCATCGCCTCCTCAGGATCCGAGGTGTCAAGCGAGCGCCGCACTTGGCGCCCGTGGGTACACTTTTCCACGTACCAGACGGTGCCCCGCTTGACAATCCGGAGGCCTCTCCGTATCTTTACCGCTATGCGTTGGCCCATCGTATCCCCCTCCGAAGGCGGGATCATTCTACCCCATTTAGGACACTCTAGGACACCAAAAATAAAACCGCGTTATAACGGCGTGGACAGGTAGCTCAGCTGGTAGAGCACTGCACTGAAAATGCAGGGGTCACCGGTTCAACTCCGGTCCTGTCCACCACCCTCCAGGACCTGAACCCCGCGCGATCCCCTACTTCTTCCTCCGCTTGTCGTCCAGGTTGCGGTTGAGCTCCGCAGGATCAAGATCCACCGGCGCGCCCCCCTCGGGCACCTCCAGCCCCGCCGTCCAGAGAATCGCGTTCGTCACCAGGCGCCGCACGGAGACCTCGCCCCAATTGCGGTGCATGTGCCCGCCCGTGTAGCCGAACGCGCGCCCGCCCCCCGGACGCTCATACGCCCAGGCCACCACCTCCTCGCGCCCCGCATGCTCCCTGGAAGCGGCCGTCTGGCGCGTGGAATCCGGCGGCACGGCCTTGAGAATCGGCGTCACCCCCTTCATCCCCGGCACGAATTTGCAGAAGTAGTACCACTCATCGTGCAGCGCAAAGGGCGCCACGCCCCGCGTCACCGGATGCTCCGGAAGCGCCTTGAACTCCGCCGTCCACTTCGTCGCCAGCGAGGTCGAGTACCCGCCCAGGATGTGGCCCCCCAGCCAGCCCAGAACCCGCTCGCCCGGACCGGCCGGAAAATTGAGCGCATAGTGCAACGCCACGAACCCCGCACCCCGGTCGATCTCCTTCTGGATCACTTCCATCCGGTTCCCCTGAACGAGCGGATGCCCTCCCCCGCCGTCGCAAAAAAAGACGATCGACCGGGCGTTCTCGAACACCTTCTCGTTCTTCGGCCACCCGTCCCGCACGAACACCGGCGCCGCCCCCGGAATCCGTTCGAGCATCTTCATGAGCAGCGCCAGGCCCGCGAAGTACTCGTGATCCCCCGGGCCGTGACTCATCCGCCCCGCCACGAGCACGATCTTGGCCCGCGACCCATCGGCCGGTTCGACCTCGATCGGCACCTTCGACTGATCGTACGGGTCGATGTCCTGCACCGCGGCCGCCCAAACCCCCAGCGCCAACGCGACGCGCAGCATGAGCCGTCCTCCCGAAATACCCGTTACTGTACGCGCGCCGCCCCCGCGTCGGCGGACGGCGGAAAAGCCCCGGCCCGTACCGCGGATTTTTTCCCCGCTCCCCGTTTCCGCGCTACAATTACACTACAGGAGGGGGGAAGGAGGCTACGGGACCCTATGGCCGCCCAACCCCCGGCGCGCCGGCAGATCTATACCATCGCCTGCCGCTGCGGCGCCCTCGCCGCCGTCCACACCTCGACCTTCGGACGCCTCCAAGTCTGCCGGTCCTGCCGCCTGTCCTTCACCGTGGCGTGGCGCCGCGATCCGAAGACCCAGACCCTCTCCCCCATCGTGCTGGCCCAGGCGCGAACTCGACCGGCCGCCCGCCGCCCCTCCGTCCCGGCCCCCGAGGCCGATCCCGCCGCCCCCCGCATGCACCTTTCCTGCGGCTGCGGATACCGCCGCCCCATCCGACCGGACGAGGCGTCCCGCAACACCCGCTGCCCCGGTTGCGGGAAGTGGATGATCGTCGAGAAAACCCCCGCCCGGCCCGCCCGACCTTCCCGTTCGCTGCCCCCGGCCCCGCCTCCCCCGGACCCGTTCCCCGCAGCCCCGCCCCCCGCTCCGCCGCCGCCCGCCCCAGAACCCGCGGAACGCCGATCGGGCGGCGCGCCCACCTGCGCCTGCGGACAATCCCTGGACGTCGGCTTCCTCCACGCCGGCAGCAACTTCACCTGCCCTTCCTGCGGACGCTCGATGAAACTTCAGAAAGCCCGCGATCCCCAGACGCTCCTCACCGTCATCCGCCCCGTCTTCGTCCCGCGCGCCGAGCCGCCCGCCCCTGAACCCGAGCCTCCCCCGGCCGCCGAGGAACCCGCGTCCTTCCTCGCCGAGCCGCCGGAGAACGCGGGCGCCCCCGGGGACGACGCCTCGTTTCCCGCCGCTCCCGGCCCCACGCAGGAGCTTTTCTGCCGATGCGGACAGGAAATCGTGGTCGGAGCCGCCGACGCCGGCCACCCCGTGCAGTGCCCCTCCTGCTCCGTCGTCCTCGAGGTGCACGAGGCGCGCGACCCCCAAAGCGGAGCCGCCGTCCTGCGGGTGGAAGTGCTGGGAACGCTCGACCAGGACTGGAAGCTCGAAGACTTCGCCTGACTACTCGCGGCCGCGATACGTGCCCACGACGTGCCCGTAGCCCACGATGTGCCCCTTCATCGCCCGCAGCAGCTCTTCCCGGTCCGCCTCGGGACCGAGCGTGAGAAGGGCATCCAGCGCGTAAAGGCGGAAAAAATGCCGGGCCACGCCGCCTCCCTTGGGCGCCGTGGGGCCGCCGTAGCCCACTTCGTCGTAGTCGTTGCGCCCCTGCACGGCGCCGGGCACCTCGGGCGGCCGCGGCGTCTTGGAAACCCCTTTGGGCAGCTCGCAGAACGGCACGCCGACCAGAACGCGCGGGATGTTGAAGATCGACCAGTGCAGGAACGGCTTTCCCCGCGGCCCTTCCGGGTTCTCGCACAGCAGCGCGAACGAACGCGTGCCTCTCGGAATGGTCGCCCATCCGATCCGCGGGGAATAGTCGTCCCCGTCCCGGGTGTAATCCACCGGAATCGGATGTTCATTCTCGAACGTGGGGCTCACGACGAGGATGAGAGGATACCGCTCCTCGGTCGGCGGCGGCGCGACCTCGCGCGGGTCTTCAGCCGGAGACTTGCGGGTTCCTTCCATGGTCCAAGGCGAACATTCAATAAAGATCTCCGATCGCTTCGAAGGCCCCCCGACGGAGGGAACCGGCGAGCGGAGGGAATCCGCGGATCCATCCCCCTCGATGAGCCGCCGCGACCGCCGGCGTTACCGGACGGGCACCGCCGGCGCCTCGCAGCGCCGCGCGCCCGCGCCCGAAGTCGCCGCCCCCGGGTGCAGGATCATCCAGTACACTCCCAGCGACCGGACGATCTCGAAGAGGCCGTTCAGGTCGACCGGCTTCTCCAAATACGAATGGGCCCCCAGGGCCAGCGCCCGCTCCCGGTCCTCGCTCAAGGGCGACGACGTCAGCACGATGACGGGAACGTGCCGCACCTCCGGCCGCTGCCGCATCCATTCCAGGACGTCCAGCCCCGACTTCCGCGGCAACCGCAGGTCCAGAAGAACAAGCGACGGCAACGGGTGACGCCGGCGGTCGGCATATTCCTCACGGCCGGAGAGGTACCGGATCGCCTCTTCGCCGTCCCCCACGACCTTCAGGGGATTGACCAGGTGGGCCCGGGCCATCGCCCGCCGCAAAAGCGCCACCTGATCGGCGTCGTCTTCGACCAGCAGGATCACGAAATCGGTGAGCTTCATAGGCCCCCTCTTCCAATCCCAACGACCGCTCACCCCGGTCGCCGGCGTGAAACTCCCCCCGCGGGGGGCCGCCTTCCCGGCCCCAGAATGCCGACCGGCCGGGGCCCCCGTCAAGCAATTCTTGAGCCCGCCCGTAACGCCGCGCCTCCGCGAACGATCAACGCTTGGATGCCCGCCCCGCCGCGCCGCGACGTCATGGTCATCGAAGACAGCGCGGATATCCGAAACCTGCTCGGCTTCATCCTGCGCATGAAGGGCTACCGACCCATTCTGGCCGCTCATGGGGCCGATGCCTTGCGAAAACTCCGGCGCCGGAATCCGTGCCTGATCCTCCTGGATCTTCGAATGCCCGTGATGGACGGATTCCGATTCCTCGACGTCCTTCGCCGCGAGAAGAAATGGGCCCGTCTGCCGGTCATGGCCTTCACCGGGGAAATTCTGCCCCGCCGGGAACTTCGCCGCTTCGCCGGGCTCCTCGAGAAGCCCATCGACCCGCCCAAGCTTTTCCGGGCCCTCGAGCGATTCTGCGCCTGAACCCCGGACCCGGCCGTATAAGTAGGCGTGCGGCGCCCGCTGATCCCGCTCCTCCTCGCGGCTTCCTGCGCTCCGCCTCCCGCCCCGCCCGAACCTCCCGTCCTGCGCTGGACGGTCCCCCTCGACGTGCGCGACCTTCCCGAGGACGCCGACTTCATCCCCGTCTCCCTGACGCTCGATTTCACGGACCTCCTGCGCCGCGCGGGCGCGGATATGCCCTTCGACGACCGCTCGCTGCGGATCGTCCGCATCGACCCCGGGGGCCGCGAGCATGAGGAGACCCTCCAGTTCCTTCCCGCCCCGCAGCCGCGCCCCTCCGGACGCGCCACCCTGCCGGACACGCCCCGGACGATGAGCCTGGTCGGCGAGTACCCGGCGGGCCGCCCCCTTCCCCCGGCGGTCCGACAGGCCGGAACGCTCTTCTGGATCGCCCGCGCCGGCGCGTCGCGCTACCGCCTGGAGCTGTCCGCGCCCCGCGCCGGCCGCTTCGTCCAGGTGCCCTACCCGCCCTACGACCTCCGCGCGTTCGACGAAAACGGCCTGGCCTCCGAGCCGCGCGCCGCGCCGATCCTTCGAATCCGCCCGCAACGCCCCCTGGACGGCCGCGTGGTCTTCGAGGAGAACGGATCCCCCGCTCTGGTCTACCATGTGGGCCCTTCCGCCGAAGATCCGCCCGAGGCGGGCCCCCGCCGGCCGTTCTTCTACCCGGTGCTTTCCCCGCGGGGAGAAGTCCTCACGGAGTTCGGCAAGCCCCACGACCCCGGCGAAACCCACGCGCACCACTATTCGCTCTGGATCGCCCACGCCGCGGTCGGCGGACGGGACTTCTGGTCCGAGCGCGGCGGCCGGATCGTGCACGACGGCTTCGAGAGCCTCGAGGACGGACCGCTTTTCTGCCGCCTGGTCCAGAAAACCCGCTGGCTGGACGGCTCCGCCGAAATCCTCCGCGAGCGCCGCACCTTCACCCTCTGGCGCTCCCTGGGCGGGGTGCGGCTCCTCGACGTCGAGCTCGAGCCCCTCCCCGCCGGACCCCAGCCCCTGACCCTGGGCCCCACGTCCTTCGGTTTCCTCGCGGTGCGCGCGGCCCGCTCGCTCTCTCCCTTCGACGGGGGCGGCCGGATCCGCAACGCCGAAGGGAGGCTCAACGAACGCGGCGTCCATCTTCAGCGCTCGCCCTGGATCGATCTTTCGGGACCGGCGGCGCCGGGCCGCCGGGCCGGCGTGGCGATCCTCGACCATCCCGACAACCCGCGCCACCCGACCGCCTGGCATTGCCGGGACGACGGCTGGATGGGCGCCGCCGTCTCGTTCCCCGAGCCGCTCGTCCTGGACCCCGCCCGTCCGCTCCGCCTCCGGTACCGCGTCGTGCTTCACGACGGAGACGCGGACGAAGCCCGCATCGAGCGGCGCCGGCGCGAGTACGCCGCGCGTCCGGCCGCGTCCGCCGGCGAGGCCGCGCGCGCCCCCTGAGCCGAATCTGGACCGTTCCCCTCGAACCGGGTACGCTTCCCCTCATGACGATTCTGGCCGCGCTCCTGGCTCTGGCCGCGCAGGAAACCCCGGTCACGATCCGCGTCGTGGACGCCGACTCGGGGGAACCTGTCTTCGCGCGCGTCGTCGTGCGGGACGAGCGCGGCCGCCTCGTGGGCTCCTGCGGATACCGCACGCTGGAAGGACGTTTCGTCCCGCCCGAGGGCTGGAGCGTCCCGCTCCCGCCGGGCCGCTACACGCTCCACGCGGACGCCGGTTACGAGTTCTTCGCCCACCGAGAGGAATGGACGCCCGCCGGAGCCGGCGAAAAAAGAATCGCCCTGCGTCGCTGGGTGAATTTGCGCCGCCGCGGCTGGGTGGCCGGAGGGGACCACAATCATCTCATCCGCGAGGGCTCCCACAACAAGAACTACGGAGGCGCCTCCGTGACCCTCGAGTTCGCGGCGGCCGCCATGGCGTCGCGAGGATGGGCGTACTTCGCCGCCGGCGGGGGCGGACCCTGGGTCTTCGACGGAAACGGCTCCTGCGACGCGCGCGACGACAACAACCGGACCGTCCACGCGGGCGGCCGCACCCAGGCCGCCTGCGATGCCTGGAACCAGCGGTACGGGCGCCATTGCACGCTGGCGTGGAACAATGAACAGATCAAAGGTCGCTACGGCCACGTGTGGCTGCTCGGGCGCGGACCCCTCACGTATCCCTACACCGACAAGCCCGCCGACGGCTGGTGGACGTTCTATGACGACCCGTTTGAGAAGTGGCAGACCCAGGGGCGCCCGGGACCGCTGGGTCCCTACCGTTCCCCCGAATGGGAGCTGCCGCCCATCTACGACTGCCTGAAAGCCTGGCGCGACCAGGGCTGGATCGGGATCTACGCCCATCCTACGCGCAGCTTTTCCGTGGGACCCCACCGCGTGAGCAACCTGGCGGCCTCGTTCCCCTTCGACCTTCTGGCCGGCGCGCCGGTCGGCGGCTTGGCCGTCATGGGCGACCATTATGAACATCCGGAAGATCAGGCGCTCTGGTTCGCCGCCCTGAACGAGGGCTTCCGCGTCCCCGGAGTCGCCGAAAACGACACGCCCTTCGGACGCGAGGATATCCGCCGCGACCCCTACGTGACCTACACGCTCCTCCCGGACGCCTCCGGGCCCGTGGACGTGGGCGAGGCGGCCCGCGCCGTCGCCGCCGGACGCAACTTCGTCTCCTCCGGCGCCTTCCTTCTCGTCCGCGCGGACGGCGTGCTGCTCCCCGGCGACACGGCGCCGCGCGGTCGCGCCGATCATACCCTCGAGATCGAAGCCTATGCCTCCGCCGATCCCGGCGACGCCATCGAGAGGCTGGAGATCATCGCGGACGGAAAGCCCGTCCGTCTCATCGAGGAGGCCCGGGGACGCCGGGAGTACCGCGGCGCCGTTCCCTTCCGGGCGGAGCGGTGGGCGATCGCCAAGCTCCTGGGCCGGGTCCGCGGAGTCGCGGCGATCACGAATCCGATCTACTTCGCGGATCCTCCGGCCCCGCTCCACGCCACGATCTCGGGCCGCGTGACCCTGCAGGGAAAGGGCGCGCCCGCCGAGATCGCGGTGAGCGTCTGGGGCCGCGAGGAGCGCCGCGCCCGCGCCGCGGCCGACGGCACCTACCGCCTCGAGAACGTGCCCCTGGCGGCCCGCCTCTCCTTCGCCTACGAGGGCGCCACGGCTTCCAAAGCGCCCTTCTTCGACGATCCGGAGTTCCGGGCCCTCCACCATCGGATCTACACTCTGGAATTCGTCGGCGCGCCCGGCGCCCTCGCGGGCGGCTTCCCGCCGGACATCTTCGCGCGCATCCGCGCCCGGGCCCGCGCGGCCGTCCTCGACGCCGAGCTGCGACCGCGCGAAGTCCGTTGACGGCCGCCCGGGGTCGTGTCGTACGATGAGGCCTCTCCCAGGAGGAGGACGCATGCGAAACGAATGGACGCGCCGCGAGTTCCTCGGCTCCGTCGCCGCCGCCGCGGCCGCGGCGCCGCGCCCCCAGGAGCGGCCCGCCCGGCTCGGGCTCAAGCTCGGCTTCGACAACTTCTCCATCCGCGCGCTCGGCTGGAAGGCCCCGAAGCTCCTCGAATACGCCGCCGAACTCCGGCTGGACACGGTTCTCCTTTCCGACCTCGACGTCTACGAAAGCCACGACGACGCGTACCTCCGCGACCTGCGCCGGAAGGCCGCCGATCTCGGAATCGACATCCAGGTGGGCACCGGATGCATCTGCCCGAGCTCGGGAATGTGGAATCCTAAGTGGGGCCCGCCCGAGGAGCACCTGGCGCTGACGATCCGCATCGCCCGGGCGCTCGGCTCGACCGTCGCGCGCTGCTTCCTGGGCCGCGGCGAGGACCGGAAGACCGAAGGAGGCATCCGCCGGCACATCGAAAACACCGTCCGCGTCTTCAAGGCGGTCCGCACCCGCGCGCTCGACGCGGGAGTCAAGATCGCGATCGAGAATCACGCCGGAGACATGCAGGCCCGGGAAGTCGTGGCGCTCATCGAGGAAGCGGGACCGGATTACGTGGGCGCCACCCTCGATTCCGGCAACGCCACGTGGGCCCTCGAGGATCCGCGCGAGAACCTCGAAATCCTGGGACGCTATGCGGTCAGCACGGGCATCCGGGACTCGGCCGTCTGGGAAAGCCCGCAGGGAGCCTTCGTCCAGTGGACCGCCCTGGGCGAAGGACAGGTGGATTGGAAGGATTACTTCCGCCGATTCGCCGAGCTCTGCCCGAAGACGCCCGTCCAACTGGAAATCATTTCCGGCTTCGCGCGCGAGTATCCCTATCTGCGGGACGACTTCTGGGCGGCCTGGCCCGAGGCCCGGGCGGTCGATTTCGCCAAATTCGTCCGCATGGCCAGGCGGGGAACTCCGCGGGAACCCTTCCGGGTGCCCCCCGGCCAGGACCGCCGCGAGGCGGAGCGCGCCTACCAGAAGAACGAGCTCGAAAAGAGCGTCCGCTACTGCAAAGAGATCCTCGGACTCGGGCTCAAGTAGACCCGCTACCGCGGCGCCAGACGCCGGACGACCACCGGCTGCACCCAGGCGGTTTCGAAATCCTCGGGAGCGTAGCCGTTCGGGTGCCGGCGGCTGGAGACGACGGTGGCCCGCACGTAAAGCTCATCCCCCCGGAACGCGTACGAGGGCGACGGTCCCTCCGCTTCGGCGAGCACCTCGCCGGGGGGACCCGCCCGCCCTTCCACGATCCGCGTCCCGATGAAGCGCGTCACGTAGGTCACCCCTTCCTCGGCGCGGATCCGCACGCTCAGGCGCCGCGGCTCCGCCACGACGTCCTCCAGCGTCACGCCGCTCGAGGCGTAGAAGTCCCCGGCGCTCATCGCCCGGAGGATCGCCTCCGGGGTCAGCGCTTCCGCGCGCACCCAGATCCAGCCGCGCCCGGGAGTGGACGTCCGCGCCTCCGGAGCCCCGTAATAGTTGTGCGCGTCGTCCGTGGCCAGGGCGTAGAGGACGTCTCCCCCGATCTCGGCCAGCCGCCGCGTCAGAACGTAGTCCCAGATGGCCTCGGTCCCCGGATGTTCGGCGTCCCCGTAATTGCGCACCCCCCGGTGGCCGTTATAGACCTCGAAGAAGCGCTCTCCCTTCACGCGCGCGATGTCCTCGGCGCGGATCGCCCAGTGGAAATTCGGATGGTTGAGGTGCACCAGCACGGGTTTGCCGCTCCTTCGGGCCGCCTCCTCCACGGCCCGGATCGTCCGTTCCATCACGTCCTGCACGGACGTCCCTCCCGGAGGCCGGATCAGCTCCGTGTGATTCATCGAGTTGTGATGAATCGGAAGCTTCTCGAAGGTGTCGGAGATCTCTTCGCCGGGAATGAAGAGGAATTGATCCTTCTCCTCGAAGGCGGCCCGGAGCTCGGCCAGCGTGCGGAGGCGGATCTCGCGGATCTCCCCCGTGTCCCGAAGGGTCACCGCGCCGGCGCCGAACCGCTCGACGAGCTTTTGCAGCCGCTCCGGCGCCAGTTCCCGCCGGCCTGTCCCGATCTTCCTCCAGGCCTCCCCTTCCTGCACCACGTTGTGGTCGGAAAGAACGAGGAAATGATAACCGTGGGACTTGTACCAGTCGGCGGCGACCTCGGGCGGCGCGTCTCCGTCGCTCCAGAGCGTATGGGTATGGGTGTTCCCCTTGTACCAGCGCCGCTCGACGGGCGTTCCGGCCGCCCAAGGCAACGCCACAAACGAAACCAGAACGAGCACGAAGAGCGGCCGCGCGATCTCCCGCATGGGTCTTCCCTCCGCTATGGAACACCCGCCGCCGGCGGGCCGCTCAGTCCGCCGCGAAAACCCGGCGGCCCCCCTTCCAGGTCTCCCGCACCTCGAGCCGCCCATCGCGCTCTTCCAGCAGAACGACGTCCGCCGGGGCCCCCTTCCAGAGCCCCAAGTGCGCCGGAAGCCCGAGCACCTGCGCGGGCCGGGTGGACGCCATCTCCCAGGCCTCGCCCAGAGGGCACAGCCCGCGCCGCACCAGGTGCTCCACCCCCGCCCGCAGCATCTGCGCCGATCCCGCCAGAAGCGCCGGCTGGTCCGCCAAATGGAGGCGGCCCTCGGGCGTCAGGACGACCCGGCCGCCCACGGGCGTCCGGTACTCGCCCGGCGCCAGCCCCGCCAGATGCACCGCGTCGCTCACCAGCATCGCCCGACCCGCTTTGGCGCGCAGGACGACCTTGAGCACCGAATCCGGCAGATGAAAGCCGTCCGCGATGACGCACGCCGCCAGATCGTCCAGCGCGAGCTGTTCCCACAGATAGTTGGGGTGTCGCGGAAGGGTCAGGTGGGCGCCGTTGCCCAGATGCGTGGACATCCGCGCCCCGGCCCGGGCGGCCTCCCGGATCTGCTCCGGCGTGGCCGCCGTGTGGCCGATCGAGACGATCACCCCCGCGGCGGCGAGGCGGCGGATGAAGTCCGCGGATCCCGGATATTCGGGAGACATCGTGACGATCCGGATCCGCCCTTCGGCCGCGCGCTGCCAGCGCTCGAAAAGATTCCAGTCCGGCGGGCGGACGAAAGCCCGATCATGCGCCCCCCGCGGGCCGTCCTCCGGGGAGATGAAGGGACCTTCCAGGTGGATCCCCGCGATGCCGGCCGCCGCGTCCGGATCCCGCGTGCAGGCACGCGCCACGGCGCGGACCGCTTCTTCGATCGCCTCGGGGCTGCCGGTAATGATCGTCGGGCAGTAGGACGTCACGCCCTCCCGCCACAGCTCGCGGGTAACGCGCCCGGGAAGGTCCTCCGGAACCGGCAGCGCGTTGAAGTCCAGGCCCCGATACCCGTTGACCTGGAGATCCACGAATCCCGGTCCCACCCAGGGGCCCCCGGACCCGCCCCGCACGGACTCGATGCGGCCGTCCCGCACCCCCACGGAGATGCAGCGGCCGGTGCGGAAGTGGCGACCGCGGATCACGGAGCCTCCACCCTTTGCTCCCCTCCCCGAGCCGCCGACGCGTACAGCGCCTCGACCAGCGCCACCGCCCGGAATCCGTCCTCCGCGGTGACCGCCGGCGGACGTCCCCGTTCGATCGCCTCGAGCACGTCGCGGATCTGCGCCTGATGGAAACGATGATGGCTCAGCCGGGGGTCGCGCACGCCCGCGCTCGCCTCGCCCCCCGAGCGCGGCGGCTCGGGCGCCCCGGGCACCGTCCAGTGCGTAATCGAGGCGCCCTCCAGCCAGATCGTGCCCTTCTCCCCGTACAGCCGCAGCGCCGGCGCGAATCCCGGCTGCGCGCTCGTCGTGGCCATCACGGTTCCCCAGGCGCCGCTCTCAAAGCTCACGATTCCCAGGGCCAGGTCTTCCGCCTCCATCCGGTGGGTCTGCGTCGCCGTCCGACCGATCACCGACCGCGCCGGCCCCGCGAACCACAGCATGAGGTCCACCGAATGGATGCCCTGGTTCATGAGCGCTCCGCCGTCCTCGGCGATCGTGCCGCGCCAGTCCGCCGAATCGTAGTAGGCCTGCGTGCGGTAGTAGGGCACCGACGCCTCGACGAGAAGCAGGCGCCCCAGAAGTCCCGCCTCCAGCGCCCGCCGCACCGCCGCGTGCTGCTCCTCGAAGCGCCGTTGCGAGACCACCGAAAGGACCCGCCGGCGGGCGCGGGCTTCCTCGAGCATCCGGCGCGCCTCCGACGCGTTCATGGCCATGGGCTTCTCGACCAGGACGTGCTTCCCGGCCCCCAGGGCCTCCAGCGCGATCCGCGCGTGCGAGCCGCTGCTCGTGACGACGTCCACGAGATCCACTTCCGGGTCGCCCAGAAGCGCGCGGTAATCGGTCGTCCAGCGGCAGCCGAACCGTTCGCCCGCCGCGCGCGCCCGCGCTTCCGTGCGCGAGGAAACCCCCACCAGCCGCACCTCCGGAAGCTCCCGCAGCGCGGCCAGATGCTGCTCGGCGATCGATCCGCTTCCGACGACGGCCACCCCGCGCGCGCTCATCGCGCTCCCTCCAGGAGCCGCCGGAGCCCCTCCAGCGTCTCCTCCGTCCCCTGCATCGGCGTTCCCCCTTCCGGCGTGTACCGGGTCTCGAGCGTGTAGATCCCGCGGTACCCGTCCCGCTCCAGGGCCAGGATCTGATCCCTCAAGGGGGTGCGTCCCCGGCCGATCGGAACGCACCGCGGCTTTCCGTCCGGATCGAGGACCGCGTCCTTCAGATGGACGTGCGCCAGCAGCCCCCGGACGTGGGCGTACCCCTCGGGATACGCCGAGCGCCCCCCGTACGTCTCGTTGCCCGGATCCCAGAGGACGCGCATCGCGGGACTCCCCACCGCGCGGACGATCGCGGCGACCTCCTCGGCGTACCCGCCGTTGCAGGCGGTCTCGTTTTCCTGAAGCAGAAGCATCCCCTCCCGCTCGGCCGCCTGCGCCGCGCGGCGGAGATGCCCGACGATCTCGTCGAAATGGCGCGCGGGCTCCCGTTCCCGCCAGAACGAGAACACCCGGATCCGGCGGGTGCCGAGCGCCCGGGCGATCCGCATCGTGCGCGGAAGCTTCTCGAAGTGCGCGGCCAGATCCTCCTCCTGGCTGCCGAAGAGGTCGCCGCTCTGGACGGGCCGCGCGGGATCCAGCGCGCACTTGAACAGCGGCGAGGCGATCGCCGAAACCGCCAGGCCCCGGGACCGCACTTCCCGCGCCGCCCGCTCCACCTCGGCGTCCGACAGGTTCGAGACGTTCACGCCGTCCACCATCCGGACTTCCACGTGCCGGAACCCCCGGCGGACCGCCCAGTCCAGCGCTTCCGTGAAGCGGTCGGAAACTTCGTCCGTCAGAACGCTCAAGCGATCGAAGATCATGTCCCTATTTCTCCGCCTCGACGGCCTTTTCGGCGAGATACCAGTCCCCTTCCTGCCAGACCCAGTGAACCCGTCCGGACTGCGTGAAACGTTCCTGACGCCGTTCGTTGTACAGGACCGCGCGGTACCGGACGCTGGCCGTCTTGCGGTTCTCGATCTCGAGCCCCTCTTCGAGCACTTCGATCCGCTCGGGGCGCCCGGCCCATTCGTGAATCAGTCCCACCACGAAACCGAGCCACGCTCCCACGCCGCCTTCGCCGACCTTGCGCCGGACCTCCGGGCTGACGAAATCCTGGAGCCGATGCCCTTCCCCCCGTCGCAGCGTCTTGACGCGCTCGGCGAAGTCGCGCGTGCGCTCCAGGAGCCGCGCCCGGTGGAGGTCCCGTTCGCGCCGGTCGATCTCGGCGGCATTCTCGGGATAGCGCGCCCGGACGAGGTCCAGGCGGGCCAGCGCCGCGCCCGGCGCCCCTTTTCCTCCCGGCGCGGGAGCGAGGGCCTCCTCGATTTCGCGGTCTAAAGCCTTCCGGCGCAGCGCCTCCGCTTCGCGCCCGGCCCGCTCGGCCCATTCGGTGCCCGGGAAGCGCTGCGCGACCTCCTTGTAGCGGAGAATCCTTTCCGCCTCCGTCCGGGCGGCCCCCGCGGCGCGGAACGCGCGCTCCGCGGGGCCCGGTCCCAGGACCGCGAGGAAAAAGACCACCGCCACCAGCGCCGCCACCCCCACGCCCGCCCCCGCCAGGAGGAGCCGCCGGCGCCGCCGCGGCGTGAGGACCTTGTCCTCCGTCACCGTCACGAGCGTCCCTCCGCCGCCCCGCTTGATCCGGTCCACGGCCGCCACGACCTCATCGGCCGTCTGGAACCGGTCCTCCGGCCGCTTGGCCATGAGCTTCTCGACGAGGCTCTCGACTTCGGCCGGCACGTCCGGGACGATCGAGCGCAGGGGTTCCGGCCGCTCGTTCGGATCGGCATGCTTGAGGGCGATCGAGACGGCGCTGCCCGTTCCATAAGGCGGCCGTCCCGCCAGGAGCGCGTAGAGCGTCGCGCCGAGGGAATAGAGGTCCGACCGGCCGTCGATTCGTTCGCCGCGCGCCTGCTCCGGCGAGAGAAACTGGGGCGTCCCCACGATCTCGTCGGCGGCCGTGACGGTGGCGCCGGCGCCGACCTCGCGGGCCAGGCCGAAGTCGGTCACCATCACCCGGCTCTGGCGCGTGACGAGAATGTTGGACGGCTTGATGTCGCGGTGCACGAGGCCCAGGCGGTGGGCCGCGCCGAGGGCCTGCGCCACCTTCTTGGCGATCGCCAGGGCATCCCCCACGCTCAGCCTTCCCTTGCGGGCCAGAACCTTCTGAAGATCGGTCCCCTCGACGTAGGCCATGACGATGTAGTGGACGCCGTCGGCCGAGCCCGCGTCGAGAACGGGGACCACGTTCGGATGGTCGATGCGCGCGGCGGCGCGGGCCTCGCGGAGGAACCGCTGGACGGCCTCCGGATCGGCGGCGAAGCCCGCCGGAAGGACCTTGACGGCCACGTCCTTGTCGAGCGTCTCGTGGCGGGCCAGCCAGACGACGCCCATGCCGCCCTGCCCGAGCTTGCGCACCAGGCGGCAGCGGCCGAGCACCCGGTTTTCCATCCGGGTCGCGATTATAGCGCCGGGGCCGGGCCGGTCGAACCTTCTTCTTCCTCGAGCCGGCGGCGCAGCTCGCGCTTGCGGGCGCTGCGCGGCCCGTGGAGCTTGTCGATCACGCGCGAGGGCGGCGGCATGGGCGAGCGCGGCCGGACGACCCTGCGTTTCCTCTTCCGCCGGGCCATGGCGTCACGCATCGACCCCGGCGGCGGGGGCGGAAGGGGCCAGGGCGGAGCCGCGGGCGGGCGCCTCGTACACGGGGGCGCGGTCGAGGATCCAGCCGAGCGCTCCGAGAACCGCCGCGGACACGGCCAGGACCGGGAGATAGAGGCCCGGCCCCACTTCGGGACGGGCCAGGATCACGCCGAGGGCGCCGCCGACCATTCCGAAAAGATAGAGGACCAGGACCGCCTCCCGCGGGGAGAGCCCCAGCGCCATGAGACGATGGGCCAGATGGTCGCGCCCGCAGTAGACGATCGCCTGGAGGGGACCCCGGACGATGCCGCGGCGCACGCGGAGGATCGTGGTCAGGGTGATGTCGTAGAGCGGCACGCAGAGGATCGCGCAGGGAACGGCCACGGCCTTCACGGCGTCTCCGCGGGCCCAGCCGGCCTGGACCGTGAGCGCGGCCAGGAGGAACCCGAGGAGAAGCGATCCCGAATCCCCCAGGAAGATGCGGGCCGGCCGGAAGTTGTAACGGAGAAACCCCAGGCACGCGCCCAGGAGCGCCACGGCCACGTAGCTGACGCGCGGCTGTCCGTAAGGCTCCGTGTACCAGGCCACGTACAGGGTCCAGAGCGCCGCCACGGCCGCGACGCCCGTGGCGGCGCCGTCCGTGTTGTCGATCGAATTCATGGCGCTCGCGACGCCGGCCACCCAGAGAACCGTGAGGGCCAGATCGGCGGCGGGAACACCCGTCAGCGTGATGCGGACGCCGAAGCGGGCCAGAAGAAGGGTGGCCAGGACGAGCACCGCGAGCTTCGCCGGCGCCCACAAGGGCCGGAAGCTGTCGATCATGCCCAGGATCATGACCCCCAGCCCTCCGAGGACGATGGCCAGGATGTCCGTGTGGGCCGCGTAGTCGGGAAAACGCAGGATGGAAAAAAGTCCCGCCGCGAACGCCGCGTAGACGGCCAGGCCGCCGAGGATCGGAGTGGGTTCCCGGTGGGTCTTGTGTCCGTGGGGATGGTCCAGGGCGCCGAACCGCCGGCACAGGTGAATGACGAGGGGCGTCGCCAGGTCGGCCACGAACCAGGCCAGGACGAGCATCCAGAGCTGGGGGTAGTTAAGCTGCGCGATCACCGGCCAGCACCTGGCGGCTCCGGGGGCCGCAGTTGAAAAGCAGATCGATCGCCGAGAGGTCCGGGACGAAGTCGCCCGGCCAGCACTGCGGATACACGGGGCAGCGGAACTCCTGGAAGATCAGCCGCACGCCGGCGCGGGCGAAGGCTTCCGGATCGAGATAGTCCCGCCCGTGGACGCCGGAGAGGTAGGCGTCCGCGCCCGCGGCGCGGCACATGGCCAGGATGAGTTCGGTGGACTGGCCTTCGATCCCCAGATCCGAGGTCCGCTCGAGCGGCCGCCGCAGTCCGAAGAACTCGAACAGCGCCTCCAGGAAGGCGCAGGTGAGCTCGCAGAACCACTTCCACGGGCGCGCGTAGAGCTCGCGGAGGGGCTCCGCGTACTCCCGGAAATACGGGGCGCGCCGGTAATTCCACTCGATGGCTCTCCAGTGTTTGCGGGCCCAGGGGACGGAGGAATCGATTTCGGCGTCCCGGATCTTCTGGGTGTAGCGTCCCTTGGTGAGCACGGGAACCGAGAGCCAGTCCCATCCGCGCGGGGAGTTGGTGCGGATGCGGTTCCGGTGCATCCAGCCGAACGGGCCGCGCTTGACGAACTGGACGTTGTCCACGACGAGAAAACGATCCGCGCGGGCGACCTTGTCGAAGAAGCCCAGGTACGGCAGGTAGTTGGGCTGGTGCGCGGTCAGGATCATGGCGTCGGCGGTCCCGGAAAATATACCACACGCCGGCGGCCCTTCGAAAATACTGGCGGCAAGCGCTCGCCGCGTGTACTAAGATGTTCCGCCATGCGCGTTCTGGTGACCGGCGGGGCGGGGTTCCTGGGATCCCATCTCTGCGAAGCCCTCGTCGCCCGCGGCGACGAGGTCGTCTGCATGGACAACCTTCTGACGGGGCGGGAGGAGAATCTCGCGTCGCTGCGGGGGCACCCGCGCTTCTCCTTCGTGCGGCACGACGTGACGCGTCCGATCGAGCTTTCCGGAACGCTCGACGCGATCCTTCATTTCGCCTCGCCGGCCAGTCCCGCGGACTACCTGCGCCACGCCATCCACACGCTCAAGGTGGGCGCCCTGGGCACGCACCACGCGCTGGGCCTGGCGCGGGCCAAGGGGGCGGCGTTCCTCCTGGCCTCGACGAGCGAGGTCTACGGCGATCCGGAAGTGAGCCCGCAGCGCGAGGACTACTGGGGCCACGTCAATCCCGTGGGCCCGCGCGGGGTGTACGACGAGGCCAAGCGCTTCGCGGAGGCGATGACGATGGCCTACCGCCGGACCCACGGGGTCTCCACGCGGATCGCGCGGATCTTCAACACCTACGGGCCCCGCATGCGCGCGGACGACGGCCGCGCGGTCTGCGCGTTCGTCGCCCAGGCGCTCCGCGGCGAGGACCTCACCGTCTTCGGCGACGGGTCGCAGACGCGCAGCTTCTGCTACGTGGAGGATCTCGTGGACGGGATCCTGAGGCTCCTCGATTCGGGCGAGCCCGACCCCGTCAACCTGGGCAATCCGGACGAGGTGACCATCCTCGAGCTGGCGCGGGAGGTCCTGGAGCTGACGGGGTCCGGGTCCCGGATCGTGCACCGCCCGCTCCCGCAGGACGACCCGCGCCGCCGCCGCCCGGACATCACCCGGGCCAGAACGCTGCTCGGGTGGGAGCCGCGCACCCCGCGGCGCGAAGGACTGCTCCGGACGATCGAGTACTTCCGGCGCGAGCTTGCGCGAGGCGCGTGAGGGGTCCCTCGTTTTTTTCGCCGTTCCGGGCTGTTTGTATTGCTCCGGTCCCGGCGGACTCTATAATGAAGCGCGTGCCGCGTTCCAGGAGAGAAGAGCCATGAGCAAGAACGGAACGACGTCGGCCCGCCCGGAGCGGGAGCCCTTCGGCCGGGTGGCGATGCGGAAAGGCTACGTGACCGAGCAGCAGGTGCAGGACGCGCTGGCGCGGCAGAGGGACCTGGTCCACCAGGGGGTGCCCCACAAGCTCATCGGAATGATCATGCTCGAAATGGGCGCCCTGGACACCACCGAGCTCATCGAAGTTCTTCGCGAGATGAACGTCCCCGGCGCTCCCCGCACGGAGCGTCGGGTCGCGCCCTGAACGGCGGTCGGCGCGTTCGTCTTTTCCTCATCGCGTTGATTCCCGCCCTCCTCGTGTTATAATCCTCCCCCAATGCGGACTCTCCGTCCGGGACGCGCCGGTCTTTTTCTGGCCGCGCTGGGGGCCTGCGGGGGCCCTGCGGCCGCGCCGTCGGCGGAGCCGCTTCCTCCGGCGGGCCCGGCCCGCGGGGCGTCGGACGGCCGGATCGTGGCCTTTTGCGACGGCCGCCCCCTGACGTGGCGCGAAGTGGCGGAGAAGGCGCTCGAGCTCGACCTCGCCGGCGCGGTGGACCAGTATCTCCGCTGGCGCCTGGTGGAGGAACGCCGCGCGGCTCTGGGGATCGAGCACACGTCCCAGGAGCTTCGCCGGCGGGCCGAGGCGCTCGCCCGCCGCCTCCGGGAAACGCTTGAAGGGGGCGAGTCCGCCTACCGGCAGGAACTGGCGCGCCGGGGGCTCACGGAGGAGGACTACGTGCGTCGTCTGGCGGCCTCGCGCTTCCTGGCCGACCGGCTGACGCTGGAGAAAATCGTCCGCTACGAGCGGCTGACGGAGGGGGCGTTGGACATCGACCGCGCGATCTTCGAAGAGGCGGGGGAGGCCCGCC
>DATLZA010000009.1 GCA_035574235.1 Planctomycetota bacterium
CGTGGGGCCAGGCCGAGAACCCCGTGGGAGCCGGCGGAGGCATCGAACGCACGTCGACCCGCTGCACCATGGCCGGGTAGAGCGCCCCGTTCGTCCGAGCATCCGCCCCGTGATTAGGCGCGCGCCGGATTGCTATACTGCACGGACGTCCCTTTCCCGAAGGAGCGCCGCCATGCGGGCCCTCGCGCCGGCCGCCGCCGCCCTCGGCGCCCTCGCCCTGACCGCGGCCGCCCTCTGCGGCCTCCTTCACCTGGCCCTCGACGACCCCCCCATCCCCGGCGCCGGCGAAATCCCCTCCGTGACGGAGCCGCGCTACCGCGTCGCCGTCCTGGGCGACTCGCAGAAGGGCCTCCGCAACCTCGCCAACCTCCTGCGCGAAATCCGGAAGGAAAACGTCCGGTTCGTCCTGCATACCGGCGACCTCGTCTCCGACAACGACGACGGCCACTACCGCCTGGCCGCCCTGGCCCTGCGGCGCGGAAACCCGGGCGTGCCCTTCCTGGCCGTGCCGGGCAACCACGACGTCAAGGGCGGCTACGAACGCTTCGAACGACGCCTCGGACCGCCCGAACGCGCCTTCGTCGCCGGCCGCGTCGCCTTCGCCCTCTTCGACAACGCCCTCGGCGCGCCCCCCGATCCGGCCCGCATCGAACGCGCGCTCGGCGCCCTCCCGCCCCACGACGCCGTCGTCCTCGCGTTCCACATCCCTCCCTTCGACGCGCCGGGAAACGTCCTTCCCGGATACGAGCCCTTCCTCGAGTGGCTCCGGCGCACCCCCCGCGTCCGCTACGTCCTCTCCGGCCACGTGCACGACTACGTCCGACGCCGGATCGGCAACGCCGTCCTCATCGCCAACGGGGTCGGCGGCGACTACGAATCCTGGCAGCTTCGCCAGAAGGTCTACGCCACGATCCTCGAGGTGGACGGCGACCGCATCGCCGACCGGACGCTCGAGCTGCCCCCCGAACACGGCCTGCTCGAGAACTTCGAGCATCTCGCGCTCGGCCACGTGGGCGAGACCTACCGCCGGCGGCCGGCGCTCGCCTGGGGGGCCACGATGCTTGCCGCGTGCCTCACCGGCCTCGGCTGGGGCTTCTGGCGCCGCGGCCGGCGCGCGCGAATCGCGTGAACCTTCCGGACCCCGGCCGGTTCAAGAGATCGGATGGAGTGCGCGCGCTTCCAGGACGAGCTTCACGCGGTCCTCACGGGCCGCGCGGCGGCCGACCTCGCCCGCGAGGTCCGCGGGCATGGGAACGCCTGCCCCGCCTGCGCCGCCGAGACGCGCGGGATCGAAGCGGTCCTCGGGCTCCTGCGCCGGCTTCCCGAGGAGGCCCCCGCGCCCCGCGTCTGGGAAGGCGTCCGCCGCGGCCTCGCCCCCCGCGCCGCCTCCGGAGCCCTCGCCTTCTGGATCCGCACGGCCGCGGCCGCCAGCCTCCTCGTCGCCGCCTTCTCCTTCGCGCTCCTCTTCGTCCGCGCGCCCGCCGAGGCGCGCCCCGTCGTCGTCGAAACCAGCCGCGCCCTCGCCTGGAACGAAGTCCTCTCCGTCCAGGACATCGCCACGGTCAAGGTCCCCGACGTGGGCACCCTCAAGGCCGGCCCCGGCACGGCCCTTCGGTTCCTGGACGCGCGGCGCGCGGTCCTGGAACAGGGCGAGGTCTTCGCCGAAATCCTCCCCTCCGGACGCGGCTTCGAGGTCCGCGCCCCCGAGGCCCGCGCCCGCGTCCACGGCACCCGCTTCGGCGTCCGCGCGCCCTCCACCGTCTACGTCCTCGAAGGGCGCGTGGAAGTGGAAACGCCCGCCTGGAAGGGCGAACTCGGACCCCGCCAGGGCGTGGTGGGCCCGCGCCTCGTGGAAGTGAGCGCCGAAGACCACCTCCGCTGGCTCCTGGAGCGCGAACGGCCCGGCGTGCGACTGACGCTCGATCCCGGCGAAGCCGCGGTCGTCACCCCCGGCGCGCCCCTGCGCTGGCGGCTCATTCTGGAAACGGACGCCCTGGCGCCTCTGCGGCTCGCGCCGCTCTCCGATCCGTCGCAGTTCGTCTCGCTGCGGATCGACGGGGCGCTCGTTCCCCTCGAGCCCGGCCGCCTTTCGCTCCGGGAAGCCGCTCCCGGACCCAACGGAGGCGTGCGCCTGGACGTATCCCACCGATGCGTGATCGAATGCGCCGTGGACCCCGCGCTCTTCCGCGAAAAGGGGACCGCCCGCGTGCGCGCCTTCTTCTCCAGCGGCGCCCAGGCTCCGGAAGGGTTCTGGGTGGGCCTGGTCGCATCCAATGAAATCCTCGTGGAGGTTCGCTGACCCTTGAGCCCCCTGGCGGAACGTCTGGCCCCGGTGACCGGCCGTCTCGCGCGCCTCCGGCGCTCGATGCGGCGCCTCTTCGCCCTCGACGGCCTCTCGCGCCTGGCGCTGGCCCTGGGCGCCTTCGTCGCGGTGACGTTCGCGGCGGACTGGACGTTCCACTTGCCCGCGCCCGTCCGCCTGGCGCTCTCGATCGCGGGCGTGGGCCTCGCGGCCGTCCTTCTGGTCCGCCGCGTCCTCTATCCTCTCCTCGTCCGCATCAGCGACGACGATCTGGCGCTCTTCGTGGAACGGGAGTATCCCGAACTCAACGACCGCCTCCTCTCGGCCGTCCAGCTCGCCCGCGAGCCGCTCGACCCCGAAGGGCGCCGCGTCTCGCCCGAGCTCGTCCAGGCTCTGGTGGCCGAGGCGGAGGAGGCCTCGCGTGGGATCGATTTCGGACGGGTCCTCGTACGGCGGTACGTGCTCCGGGCCGCGGGGGCCGCCGCCGTCGTCGCGGCCGCCCTCACGGGCCTGGCCGTCTGGAACCCCCAGGACCTCGCCGCGATCTACGCGCGCCGCATGGCGGGCCTCGACGTCAAGTGGCCCCGGCGCACGCACCTTCAGGTCCTCGACTTCCAGGACCGCCGGCGCGTCTGGCCCCGCGGCGAGGACCTGCCGGTCGCCGTGGCCTACACCGGCGCGCGGCCCAAGAAAGTCACGCTCCGCTACCGCTTCCGCACGGGCGAAACCGGCCAGGAGCGCATGATCCCCCTGGCCGGCGACCGCTTCCAGTTCCTCTTCACCCGCGTCACCGGACCCTTCGAGTTCGTCGTCGAGGGCGGCGACGACGTGACCGACCCCCACGTCGTCGAGACCGTCACGCCCCCCTCGATCGACGCCCTGCGGCTCTACTTCGAGCATCCCCCCTACACGCGCAAGCCCGACACGCCGGCCGACCGTCCCGAAACGTCGGGGAACATCGTGGCCCCGATCGGAACGCGCGTGCGCTTCGAGGCGGAGGCCAACGAGGATCTCCGCTCGGCGCGGCTGTCGGTCGGATCCAAGGGGAAGGAGACGGTCACCGAGCTTCCCGTGAAGGCCGACGCGGCGGGCCGCCCGCGCGCGTTTTCCGGCGCGTTCGCCGTCTCGGAGCCTTCCGGCGAGTACGCGCTGCATCTGGAGGCCCGCAACGGCCTGTCCAACCGCGATCCCATCCGCTACACGATCCGCGGGATCGAGGACCGGCCGCCCGAGATCGTCGTCCGCGAGCCGCTCGGGGACGAGTTCGTCACCGAAGTGTGCGAGCGGCCGCTCGAGATCGACGTGCGGGACGATTACGGCGTGGCCCGGATCGTCCTGAGGACCGTGGTGGTGGCCCAGGGCCGCGCGCGCGAGGAGTCGGCGGTCGCCTTCACGCGGGAGCAGAATTCCCGCGACTACGGGGAGCCGCAGATCCGCAGCCAGGCGGTGCTCGACGTGGCTCGGCTCAAGCTTCAGGCCGGCGACCACGTGGAGATCCAGTTCCAGGCGGAGGACACCCGCGAGCCCGCGCCGCCCAACGCGCGGCCGTCGCGCGTGTACCGCCTCTCGGTGGTCTCCATGGCCACGCTCGAAAAGGAGCTGCAGGACGCGATCGAGAAGATCAAGGCGCTCCTGAAGACCCAGAAGGTCCGCCAGGAAACCGCCTGGAACCGGACGGGGCGGCTTCTGTCGACCCACGGGCGGTCGGACGCGCTGACTCCGGAAGCCCAGGGGGAAATCCGCCAGGCCGCCCTCGAACAGAACGACGTCACCTCCCGGCTCGACGGCGCCCGCCGGGAGATCCGGTACATCCTTCGGCGCGGCGTCTACAACAAGATCTACGACGAGACCGCGGCCCGGAAGCTCCAGTCGGCCGCGGAGGAGCTGGATGCGCTCGTGGGAGACCTGGCCGATCCGTCCCGGGGCGGCCTTTCGCGGATCGTGACGGCGCGGCTGGACCAGGCGTCCAAGCACCGTTCGGGCCGCGAGCGGGGGGAGGCCCTTCGCGAGGCGATGGACCTTCAGAGCCGCGTGGCCTCCGGCATCCAGCGGGCGATCGATTTTCTGGAGAACTGGTCGAGCTACCAGGAAGTCATCCGCATCGCGCGGGAGCTCAAGGAGTCGCAGGACCGCGCGAACCGGGAGATCAAGAGGATCGGGACCGGAAAGTAGGGGAGGCGTTATGCGCTTGGGCGGATGGATCGCGGCGGGACTCCTGGCGGCGCTGCCGGCGGGGGCCGGGGCGCAGGAGAAGCCCGAGGAGAAGAAGCAGGCCGTCCTGCGCGACCAGGCCCGCATCGAGGCCGAGCTCGAGAAGCTCGAAGCCAAGATGGGGGAGCTGACCGAGCAGCTGCGCAAGAAGGGCCAGGAGCACTACGCCGCCCGGCTGGAGCAGGGCCTGCGCAGGCTCCGGCAGGACCGCGTGGGCGTCCAGATCCGCGCGGTGATCGAGCACCTGGAGGCCAACCGCGTGGAGAAGGCCCTTCAGGCGGGCGAGGACGTGACGCGGGCGCTCGAGGCGCTGATCGCGCTTCTGGAGGACCGGACCGATCCGGCCGAGATCGAGAAGAAAAAGAAGGAGCTGGAGGAGGCGCTGGCGCGCCTGCGGGACGCGCGGCGGCAGGAGGAGGAGCTGCGCCGGGACACGGCGGCGCTGGGGCGCGAGCGGGAACGCGAGTTCGAAGAGGTCCTCGGAGCGCTCGCCGAGCTGGAAGGCCGTCAGCGGGAGCTCCGGGAGCGCACCGAATCCGGAAAGCCCGTGGAGCTTCTCAAGAAGTCGGAGGAGCTGGCGCGGGAGCTGGCGCGCCTGGAGGCGGAGCAGAAGCGGGAGGAGGAGGCCTTCGAGGCGTCCAAGTCCCGGGAGCTTCGGGACGTGGGGCGGCTGGCCCGCCGGCTGGACGACCTCATCGCGCGCGAGGAAGGGCTGCGGCGGGCGCTTTCGGAGCGCCGGGACCGGCAGGCGCTTCTGGAGAAGGCCGCGGCGGAGCTGGACCGCATCCTGGAGGAGCAGAAGCGGCTCCGGGAACGGGCCGGGAAGGCGGCGGCGGCCGGGGACAAGGAGGCCGCGCGGGGCCTGTCCAAGGAGCAGAAGGACCTCAACGACCGCACCTGGACGCTCGGCAACGAGCTTTTCCACGCCAAGGCGCTTTCCGAGGAGGAGCGTCCGTCGATTCTCAAGCCGCTCGTCGAGGCCAACGACGCGCAGGACGCGGCGCGGGCGGGCCTGGACGAGGGCGTGCCGGATCTGGCGGCGGGGGACCAGGAACGGGCGGTGAAGGACCTCGAGCGGGCGCGGGAGGCGCTGCGCGCGCTGCGGGAGAAGGACGCGCAGGCGCGTCCGGCCGAGGAGGAGCGGCTCCGGGGGGAGCAGGAGCGGGTGGGGCGCGAGGCCGCGGAGCTCGCCGGGGCGATGAACGAGGCCGGCAAGGCCGCCGAGAGTCCCGCGGCCGGGCGGTCGCTGGAGCAGGCCGGGCAGCGCACGGCGCAGGGGGCGGAGCACGCCCGCCAGGCGGCCGAGCGGATGGGGCGGTCCCGGCCGGACGACGCGGCGCGCGAGCAGGAGCGGGCGCTGGAGCGGCTGCGGGAGGCCCGGCAGGAGCTCGAGAAGCTCGAGAACGCCCTGGCGCGGGCGGAGCGGCCGCGCTTCGAGGAGTCCGCGCGGCGGCAGGAGGATCTGGCGCGCCGGGCCGCGGAGCTGGCGGATCGGCTGGGAGAAGCCGCCCGTTCCCCGGAGGCGCGCCGCCAGGACGCGGAGGCGCAGAAGGCGCTTCTGGACGCGGCGGGGGAGACCCGCGGGGGCGAGCAGGGCATGCGGCAGGCGTCCGGCGAAATGCGGCAGGGCCGGACCGCGCAGGCCCAGCAGTCCCAGGAGCAGGCGCGCGAGGGGCTCCGGCGGGCGCGCGAGGCGCTCGAGAAGGCCCGGCGCGGCATGGAGGGGCGCCCGACGCCGGATCTGGCCAGGCTCGCCGAGGAGCAGGCCCGGCTCGAAAAGGAGCTGGAGGAGAAGGTGACCCGCTGGCTGGAGCGCAAGGCCCGGGAGGAGAAGGACGCGCCGAAGGCCGAGGCGCTGGGCGGGGCGGCCCGCGAGTCGCGCGGGGCGCAGGAGGAGATGAAGGGGGCCGCCGGCGAGCTGGGGCGCAACGACCCGGAGGCGGCCCCGCCCGCGGCGCGCCGCCAGGGGGAGGCGCTCCGCCGCCTGGAGGAGGCCCGCCGGAAGCTCGAGGGGCTGGCCAAGCGGCCGCTCACGGAGGAGGAGAAACGCAAGGCCGAGGAGCTGGCCCGCCGCCAGGAGCGGATCCGGAACCTCACCGCGGAGCTCGAAAAGCAGTTCGAGCAGATGCAGCAGGAGCTGGCCCAGCGGTCGGCCCGCGGCGCCCAGCAGAACATGCAGCGCGCCCAGAGGAACCTCGGACAGGGTCAGCCGGACGAGGCGCTCGAGGACGAGGACCAGGCCATCAAGGATCTCGAGCAGGCGGAGCGGGACCTCGAGCGGGCCGCCGAGGAACTCAAGCGCCTGGCGGAGGAAGAGCGGTACGTGGAGCTTCAGACCGAGCTCCGGAAGGTCCTCGAGGTCCAGGAGGGCGCGATCACGAAGGCTACGCGGGAGCTCGACGAGGTGCGCCGCACGAAATCCGCGCTCAACCGCGAGGAGGTGATCCGGGCCAAGCGCCTGGGGACCTCGCAGGAGGAGCTGGCGCGCCGCGTCCTCGAGATCCGCAAGAAGCTCGTCCAGGAGAACGTGGACGTCTTCACCTACGTGCTCGACAGCGTGGCGGGGGACATGAACGACGCGGCGGCGGCGCTGAAGGAGGCGGAGACGGGGCCGCGCACGCAGGATCTGCAGGCGGACGCGGCGCGGAAGATCAAGGATCTCCTGGAGGCGTTCGATCTCAAGCGCCAGCAGGCGCGCAACCGGCCGCCGGGCGGGGGAGGCGGGGGCGGAGGCGGCGGCGGGGGACGCCATCCGCTCGTTCCGGATCTGGTGCAGCTCAACATGATGCGGCGGATTCAGGAGGAGCTGCTGCGCAAGACGCGCGACGTGCGCCGCCAGGTGCGGCCGGACCGCGAGGATCTGACGCCCCTGGAGAAGCAGACGCTCACGCGGCTGTCCGACGAGCAGGGGAAGCTGAGCGAGATCATGAAGAAGTTCATCGAGAAGTTCGAGGACGAGAAGCGCCGGCAGGAAGGGGAACCTCCGAAGAATCCCCGGCGGGGAGACGAGTGAGGGAGTCGGCCCGTCCCGGAAAAGAGGTATAATCCTTACGGAACGAGGAGGCGCGCATGAGGAAAGCGTGGACGATCTGGGGGGCGGCGCTGGGGGCGGCGCTGGCGGGTCCGGCCTACGCGCAGGAGGGGCCGCCGGCCCCCCGGAAGGCGCCGGCGGAGGACGAGGAACTCACGCCCGAGAGGGCGATGGAGATGCTCCGGGAAACCCACCAGCTCATGCAGCTGGCGGAGGAGCTTCTGAACGGATCGGCGCAGGGGAAGGCGCTCGAGACGGAGGAGGCGCTTCTGGCGCGCCTGAAGGAGCTTCTCAAGGAGGAGCCGCCCGCGGGAGCCGGGGACGCCCAGAAGAAGGCGATCCAGAAGATCGAGCGGCTCATGCAGAAGTCGGAAGGGTCCCAGCAGGGGGCGCTCGAGCGCCTGGCGGAGATCATCCGGAAGGCCAAGCCCTGCGCGAACGGCGCCTGCAAGCAGCATCAGCCCCAGTCGGGGCCTCAGCCGCAGCCGACGCCTCAGCCCAACCGCCCGCGGGAGCCCGGAGATCCGGCGCGGGAGCCGTACGACCCGAACCGCACGGGCGAGCCGATCAACAAGTTCCGTTCGACCGCGGACCGGACGGGCCGGTGGGGAGACCTTCCGCCGCGCGTCCGGGAGGCGATCCTTTCGGGGAAGCGCGACCTGGACGAGTTTCCGCCCGAGTTCCAGCAGGTCCTCAAGGAGTACATGAAGAAGCTTGCGGAGCAGAAGGAGTGACGCGGGGCGGAAGGCGCCGGAGCGCGTTCCGGGCTCCGGACGTGATATCCTAGTCCCGGGTTTCTCATGGTCGCTCCTCCCCGGGACGTGTTGAGAGAAGCGGAGCTTCTCGTCCGTTCCCGCTACGCCGTCCTCCTCTGCGACACGGAAGAGGAGGACCGGGCCGAAACCCTCCTGCGGTACCTGGCCGCGGCGCTCGGGATTCCTTTCTTCACGTGGACCCGGACCAAGGGGCTCGGCCGCGACGGCTCGGAGAACGCCGCCTACGGCACGGCCGATCCGTCCGGCGCGCTGGGCCACGTGGAAGCGTCGGGCCTTTCGGCGATCTACTTTTTCCGCGGCCTGCGGCGGGACCTCGAGGACAAGACCGTCGCCGAGAAGCTGGCGGACGCGGCGCGGCGCCTGTCGCAGAAGCTGGGGGCGATCGTCCTGGTCGGCCGCGGGATCGAGCTGCCGGACTCCGTCAAGCCGATGGCCGCCGTCGTCAAGCTTCCGCCCCCCACGGTGGAGGATTATCGGGATCTTTTGCGGAGGATCCTGGAGGATCTTTCCCGGAAGACGGGCGCGCGGGCGGAGCTGTCGCCGGAGGACCTGTCCCGCCTGCTTTACAATTTGAAGGGTCTGACGCTTCTGGAGGCCGAGAAGATCCTGACGAAGGCGATCATCGAGGACGGCCGGCTGACGGCGGACGACATCCGCAAGGTGATCCAGGCCAAGAAGTCGATCGTCGAGCGCGAGGGGGTGCTGGAGTATTTTCCCGCCGAGGAGAAGATGGCGGACGTGGCCGACCTGGCGGGGCTGAAGACGTGGCTGGCGGAGCGCCGGGCGATCCTTGCGGATCCGAAGCGGGCCGCGGAATTCGGCCTGACGTTTCCGAAGGGGATCCTGCTCCTCGGGGTCCCGGGCTGCGGCAAGAGCCTCTGCGCGAAGGCGGTGGCGTCGGAATGGGGCCTTCCGCTTCTGAAGCTCGATCCTTCGACCCTCTACAACAAGTATCTGGGGGAGAGCGAGAAAAACCTCCGGCGGGCGATCGCCACGGCGGAGAAGGTGGCCCCCGTCGTGCTCTGGATCGACGAGATCGAGAAGGCGTTCTCCTATTCGGGCGGGGCCGAGGACGGGGGCGTCTCGATGCGCGTCTTCGGGACGTTTCTCTCGTGGCTTCAGGACCGCACGGCGGAGGTCTTCGTCGTGGCCACCGCCAACGACGTGACGCGGCTTCCTCCCGAATTCCTCCGCAAGGGCCGGTTCGACGAGATCTTCTTCGTGGACCTTCCGGACGCGGAGGTCCGGAAGGCGCTTTTCGCGATCCACCTGCGCAAGCGCGGGCAGGATCCCGCCCGCTTCGATCTCCCCCGGCTCTCGGGGGCCACGGAGGGGTTCTCGGGGTCCGAGGTTGAGCAGGCGGTGGTTTCGGCGCTGTACGCCGCCTTTGCGGCGGGGACGGCGCTTTCGACGGAGGCGCTGCTCGAGGAGGTTTCCCGGACGCGGCCGCTCTCCCGGACGATGGCCGAAAAGATCGCCTGGCTGCGGGAGTGGGCCCGGGGGCGGACCCGGAGCGCGCACTGAGGCGGGCCGCCTACGGCTCGGAGCGCAGGCGGAGGAAGGGCTTGCGGTCGAGGAAGAGCTCGAGATCCTTGCGCAGGGCGCGGGCGTCCGGATAGCGGTCCTCCGGGCGGACGGCCAGGAGGCGCTGCAGGACCGCCTCGAGGGAGCGGGCCAGGCCCGGCCGGCGCGCCCGCGCCGAGGGACGCCGGGCGTCCAGGTGCTTGCGCACCACGGATTCGGGGGAGCGGCCCTCGAACGGGCGGCGGCCCGTGAGCATCTGGTAGAAGGTGACGCCGAGCGAGTAGAGGTCGGAGCGCCCGTCCGCGGGCAGTCCCTGAGCCTGTTCGGGGGAGACGTAGTACGGGGTTCCGAGCACCGTTCCGTCCTCGCCCAGCTCGCGTTCGCCGGCGGCGCGCGCCAGGCCGAAGTCGGTGATCTTCACCCGTCCGTCCTTGCGGAGGAGGATGTTGGCGGGCTTAATGTCGCGGTGGACGACGCCCGCCGCATGGGCGTGCTGGAGGGCGCGGGCGACCTCGCGGACGATTTCGGCGGCGCGGCGCACGGGGAACGCGCCGCGGCGCCGGATCGCCTCCTCCAGGTCCTCGCCTTCGACGTACTCCATCACGATGAAGGGACGGCCCTGTTCCTCGTCCACGTCGTAGATGCGCACGATGTTTTCGTGGTCCAGGCGGGCGGCGGCCACCGCTTCGCGCTCGAAGCGGGCGGTCTCTTCGGGGTCGGCGGAAAGGTCGCGGGAGAGGATCTTGATGGCGACGCGGCGGCGGAGGAAGAGGTGCTCCGCGAGATAGACGCTCCCCATCCCCCCCTTGCCCAGGAAGCGCAGGAGCTGGCACTTGCCGAAGGTCTGGCCGACCAGCGGCGCGGACGTCGGTTCCATGGAGAACGACCCCTCCCTCTCGGGTCCCGCGAGGGCGGCCCATTATAGCATCGGGCGCGGCGGCCGCAAGGGCGAATCGGGCGCGGGCGCGGGAAAGGGTCTAGCGGCGGGAGGCGCGGGCGGCGTCGATCCGGGCCACGAGCGCCGGGTCGAGCCCTTCGCGGACGGCGGCCAGGCGTTCGAGGAGCTCGGCCGGGGCGCCCTGGGCGAGAGCCGCCTCGACGAGTTCCCCCAGCCAGGGACGGATTTCGGGGCCGGGGGCGCCGCGGCGCAGGGCCTCCTCGAGGGCCCCGCGGGCGTCGCCGTCGACCAGGCGGAAGAGGACCAGATCGAGCTCGGTGACGTCGGGCGCGCGGCGCGCGTACTCGGCGATGGAATCGGCATGGAGGGCGGCCGTGGGGGACGCCCCCGAGGAGGCGGGGCGGCCGTCTCGAAGCCGGAGGCGCGGGCGGGGATCGGCGTCCGCGGCGGCGCGGAAGCGGGCGACCACGCGCAGGGCCGCCGAGAGCTTCAGCCCCAGGCGGGAGAGCTCCGCGCGCTCGACGGGCGGGGCGGAGGGGTGACGTTCGAGGAGGCGCCGCAGGACGGGGGCGTAGTCGCGCTCGGCGATGCGGCGGCGGTCTTCTTCGGTCAGGAGATTGGGGCCCGAAGGGGCCGCGGCGGCGCGGACCGGTCCGTCGGAAGCGGGGCGGATCTGGAGTTTGGAGTGCACGCGGCGGAGGCCCTCGGCGGCTTCGGGGGGTGCGGGATCGCGCCGGGCGGCCTCGCGGTAGAGGGCGAGCGCGCCGGTCAGGTCGCCCTTGGCCTCGGCCAGGGCGGCGCGGGTGACGAGGTCGCCGCGGGCGGGGGGAGCAGGAGGATCGGCGGGGCCGGTGAGGAAAAAGGCCAGCACGGCCGCTCCGGCGGCCAGGGCGGCGGCGGTCCAGGCGGCGGCGGGACGTCCGAGGAGGGCGGAGAAGCATCGGGCGGCGAGGCCGGGGCGCGGCGAAGCGGCGGCCGGACGCAGGAGCGCCGCGGGGCGGGGGCGGGGGAGCGGAGCGCCCTTGAGGAAGGCTTCGAGCTCGCGGGCCATCTGGGCGGCGGTGGCGGGGCGGCGCTCGGGCTTTTTTTCGAGCGCGCGAAGGATGATCTCGGCGAGCGCATCGGGGAGCCCCGGCGCCAGGAGCCTCGGATCGCGGGGCTTCTCGTGGATCTGCTTGAAGAGGACGGCCATGTGGCTTTCGGCCACGAAGGGGCGCTGGCCGGTGACCATGAAGTAGAGGCACACGCCCAGGGAGTAGAGATCGCTGCGCGGGTCGGCGCGGCGGCCTTCCGCCTGCTCGGGGGAGAGGTACCACGGGGTGCCCATGATCGCCCCGGCCACGGTGAGCGTGGTCTTGTCTTCCGCGTCGAAGGCCAGGCCGAAGTCCACGATCTTCACTTCGCCTTTCGAGGAGATGAGGATGTTGCCGGGTTTGATGTCGCGGTGGACGATGCCTTCGGCGTGGACGGCCTGCAGGCCGCGGGCGACTTCGAAGGCGATGCGGGCCGCCTCGCGCGGCTCGAGGCGCCCCTTCCGGTCCACGAGGTCCTGGAGGTTCTCGCCTTCGACGTAGGCCATGACGAGGTAGTGGTAGCCGTCGTCCTCGCCCACGTCGTAGATTTCCACGAGGTTGGGGTGTTCGAGTCGGGCGGCGGATTCGGCTTCCCGGCGGAAGCGTCCCACGAGTTCCTCGTTGCGGGTGAGGTCGGGGGGCATGATCTTGACGGCCACGGTCCGGCCGAGCTCGGCGTGGACCGCCAGATACACGTCCCCCATGCCTCCGCGCCCCAGGCGCTTGAGGAGGCGGCAGGGGCCGATCGTCTTTCCGGCGAGCCGGTCCGGCGTCCCGGCCGACGTCCGCGTGACGGGTCGGACGGTCGCGCCGGAAGCGGCCGCGCGCCGGGGCGTCGGCGCCTCGGGCGGCATGGCGTCCCCTCTCTCCAGTTCGAGCGTTATAAATTATAACATATAATCGACGGGAGGCAAGCGGGCGCCGCGATTCGGATCCCGGCGTCAGCGCGCCGGGGGTTTGCGGAAGCGCTTGAGCGTCGAGGCCGAGACCGCTCCGAGGACCGCTGAAAGGAGAATCACCATCCCCACGGGCATGCTCACCGTGCCGATCAGGATGTGCACCGTGACGGCGCTCCAGTTCAGGACCATGAAGATCCCGAGCAGGACCAGGAGCCCCCATCCCACGACGGTTCGGAGCTTGGACATGCGGATTCCAGTCTACGGAAGGCGGCCGGCTCCGGACAAGTCCGACGCTATTTCGACGGCGCTCCCGCCGCCCCGAGCGTCCCGTCCCGCAGCGCCCGCCGGTACCGAAGGAGGAAAAGCTCGGCCGACACCTCGGCCAGGCGCCGCTCCACCGCCGCCAGGCGCCGCTCGACCGCCGCGGCGTCCGGAAGGGAAAACTTCTCGTCCCCCGCGGCGAAGGTCCCGGTCTCGCGCCGCGACTTGAGGTCGCCGGCCAGCGCCAGCGCCTGCTCCTCCAGGTCGCGCTTCTCCGCTTCCTTGAAGACGATCGCCGATTCGAGGGCGGTGGCGCGGCGGGCCTCTTCGATCGCGTGCCGTTCGTTGAAGTAGCGCAGGCGCTCCTCGTCCCGCCGCGCGGCCCACTCGGCCCGGAAGAGCTCCCACGCCCGGGCGTCCTCCGCCGGGGTCGCCAGGCGGAGCCGCCGGGAGGCGGGCGGCTCCTCGTGGTCGAGCACCAGCACGAACTCGTCGCGCACGTCCCCGGCCTCGTAGGCGTAAAGCCAGTACTCCTTGCGGCGCGCCGCGTCGGTCAGACGGAAATCCGGAGGCCGGCGGACCCAGCGCTCCGAGAAGGGCGCGTCCACGACGAGCGACAGGATCAGGTCGCGGGAGACGATCTCGGGATTGTCCGCCACGGCCGGCGGCTCCTCGACGCGGTTGGACCAGGTGTCCACGGGGCCGCACGCCCCGAGCGCCGCCGCCGCCGCCGCGATCGCCAGCTTCCTCATCGGTCCTCCTGAGAAGAGGACGGCCTACGCCCCGAAAAACTTGCGGTGGAGCGCCTGGACCGCGCGCGCGCAGTCGGCGTCCTCCACGACGAAGGCGACGTTGATCTTGGAGGCGCCCTGGGAGATCATGAGCACGTTCACCTGCGCCTCCTTGAGCGCCTGGAAGATGTCCCCCGCGATCCCGGGGATCGAGCGCAGCCCCTCGCCCACCACGCAGACGATCGCCTTGTCCCGCTCGACCGTCACTTCCGCGAACCGGCGCAGCTCGTCCACGGCCAGATCCAGGTTCCGGTTCGTGTCGAGCGTCACCGAGACGGACACCTCGCTCGTCGAAACCATGTCCACGCTGATCCGGTGCCGCGCGAAGACGTCGAAGATGCGCGCCAGGAAACCGTGCCCGTGGAGCATCCGCGGGGTCGTGACCGTCAGGATGAGGTTGTGCAGGTTGTGGGCGATGGACTTCACCCCCCGGGCGGGGCCGCGCGGTTCGGCCACGATCGCCGTGCCCGGATGGTCCGGCTTGAACGTATTCAGGCACCGGACGGGGATCTTCTTGCGGACCGCGGGCGTGATCGTGGCCGGGTGCAGGACCTTGCCGCCGTAGTAGGCCAGCTCTCCGGCTTCGTCGAAGGTGAGCGTGTCGATCGGCCGGGCGGAGGGGACCAGGCGCGGGTCGGCCGTCATGATGCCGTCCACGTCGCTCCAGATTTCGATCTCCTCGGCGTCGAGGGCCGCCCCCAGGATCGTGGCCGAAAAATCCGAGCCGTTGCGCCCGAGCGTGGTGATGTCGCCGGCGCGGGTCTTGCCGATGTATCCGGTCACGACGGGAAGCTTCGTCATCCGGGAGACGTGGCGGCGGATCTCCGCATCGGCCTCGGGGAGGGGCTGCGCGGCGCCGAAGTCGTCGGTCGTCAGAAGCCCGATGTCGAAGGCGTCGTGCTGCTCGGCGGGAATCCCCGCCCGGTTGAAATAGGCGGCGATGATCCGGGTGGAAAGGCGCTCCCCGAAGGAAACCACGTAATCGAGCGTCCGGGGCGTGAGCTCCCGGACGAGGGAGATCCCCTTGAGGAGCACGGCCAGCTCGTCGTAGAGCGGCTGGAGGAGCCCTTCCTCGACCCCGAGCTCCCGGATGACCTGCTGGTGCCGGTCGCGGAGCGCCTGGATCGAGACGTCGTGGCCTTTGACCGCCTCCTCGCCCAGCTTGAACAGGTCGTCCGTGACGCCGCGGAAGGCGCTGGCGACGACAAGCGGCTTGCGGGAAAGGCGTCCCCGCACGATCTCGAGGACGTTGCGGATCCGTTCCGCATTGGCCACGGAGCTGCCGCCGAATTTCATGACGATCATAAGAGCCGACATTCTACCTCGGCCGGGGGGGAATTCAAGGACGCGCCCGGCGGGATATACTGGGGAGGGAGGGCGCATGCCTTTTCGGAGACGCCTCGGGACGGTGGCGGCGGCGATCCTCGCGGCCGCGGGAACGCTCCGGGCCCAGGACGACGCGGCGCTCCAGGAGCGGACGGACCGGCTGGCGGCCCGCGCGGAGGAAATGCTCGGGATCCGCCGGCGCGCGCGCGTGGCGGCGGTCCGGCAGGACCGCGACGCCTTCGAGAAGTTCCTGCGGGAACGGCTGGAGCGCGAGTTCCCGGAGGCGCGGCGCGAAGCCCTGCGCTCCTGCTGGAGGCTCCTCGGACTCGTTCACGATCGGTTCGACCTCGGCGGCGGCCTGGTGGCGCTTCTTCGGACCCAGGCCGGCGCCTACTACGACGCGGAGACCAAGCGCCTCCACCTGCCGGCGGCCGGCCTTCCCGAGGCCGTGCTCGACGGGATCCTCTTCCACGAGCTGGTCCACGCCCTCCAGGATCAGGAGCACGACCTGGGGCGCCTCCAGAAAGCGCTCGCCGAAGGAGGCCACGACGACGCCGCCACCGCCTGGCGCTTCCTCGTCGAGGGCGAGGCCACCTTCTGGACGCAGATCTTCATGCTGGAGTCGATGGGCCAGACGTTCGCGGAGACCCCGGCGGCCGCGCGGGAACTCGCCTTCGGCATGGGCCGGAACTGCACGACGCCGGACGTCGTGCGCCACATCGAACTTCAGGCCGCGCGCCTGGGGCCGGCGATCCCGGACCTCAAGGCCGCCGCCGCGCAGATCCGCACGACGCCGCCGATTCTCGTCCGCAGGCTCGCCGATCCCTACCTGCGGGGTCTCTACGCCGCTTACCGGATCCACGAACGCGCGGGAGCCGCGGGATTCCGCGCTCTCTTCCGGAAGGACCCGGCGCTTCTTTCGACCCGGGACTTCCTTTTTCCGGACGAGGCGCTCCGCCGGCCTCGCGGGATGAGCCTTCTCAAGCTCTCCGCGCTTCCCGAAGCGGTGGGGGAAGGCCCCTCGACGCCGCCCGAGGCGCGCTGGTCGAAGGTGTACGAGGGAACGCTCGGAGCGCTGACGCTCCACGTCCTTTTCGAGCAGGAGCGCGCGGAAGCCGATGCGGCGGCGCTCGCCTGGCAGGGGGACCGGGTGGAGGTCTGGAGGAGGGGCCAGGACGCGTTCCTGGCGGGCGTCTTCGATTTCTCGACGGACGAGGCGGCGGCGCTTTTCGTCCGGCGCCTGGAGCGGCTCTACCGGGAGCGATGGGCGCGCGGGGGGCCCGTGCGCCCGGAGCCCGGGGAAGGGGTGCGGCTGGCGAGCGGCACGGACGGCTTCTGGATCCAGAGTCAGGGACGCACCGTCGCCTTCTGCCGCGGCCGTCTTCCCGACGATCCGGCGAAGCTCCTTGCGGCGCTCTGGCGCAGCGAGGTGCGCCCCGTCGAGCCCGAAGAGCGCTAGGACGGCCCGCGCCGAGGACGTCCGCCCGATTCCTCCGGCGCGCGTTCGGGTCGCGGCTCGTGGAAGAGCCGCTTGAGGAGGACGGTCGCGTAGCTTCCCTTGGGCAGTTCGAACGAGAGCGTCAGCTTCCGCCGCCCCGGATTGAGCTCGTCCGGCCCCTCGCGCGCTTCGAGGGCCCCCGGGGCCGCCAGCGCCGCGCGCCGGCCCTTGCCGAAGAACGTCCGGCGCATCTTCTTCAGGCGGAACTGACGCGGCTCCACCCCTTCCTCCGCGAGAACCCGCGCCAGGGCCTCGGCCGCCTCCCCCTCGAAGCGCTCGGCCGGCGTCAGGAGCGGAATCTCGAGTTCCGCCAGGCGGTCGTGCTCCCCGGGTCCGAGCGAGCGGTAGAAGACATGGCGCCCGGCCGCGTAGGGGACCTCGAACGTGTCCGGGAGCTTCCGGAGGATTTCCGCCAGCGTGCGGTTCCACAGGTAGCTCTGGTAGGCCGACACGTAGAGGATCCGCAGGTCGGGATCCAGAAGCTCGAAGGCGAATCCGAAGGCGCCCGGATGATCGGCCAGATACGCCGCGATCGAGCGTTCCGGCCCGCGCGGAAGCTCCCGCCGGAGCGCCGCCCAGTCCCCCCACCGGTCCCGAAGCAGCGCCTTGCGCTCCCGCGGGGCGCGGCGGTCTTCGGGCGAGGGGGACGCCAGGGCGAGCCGCAGCGCCTTCTCGTACTCGCCCCGCACGAGCGCGCGGCCGATGAATTCGCCCCCCGTGCCGCGGAGGGATCCGAAGCGCTGGTCGTCGAAATAGTTCGGAAAGCCCCAGCGGCGCACCGGCCCGAGATCCGGAATCTCCTCCAGGTCCCGCACCGTGATCTCGAACCGGTTGGCCGTGAAGCTCGCCCGGGTGATCGGGTCCCGGGAGCGCCCGAGATACTCCAGGCGGAACGCGGAGCCTTCGAAATGGCGCTCCGGGCCGCCGCGGATGGAAATCGTTTGCTCGGTGCGGGCGTGGCGGTCCTTGAGCCCTCCGAAGGAGATCTGCGCGCGCGAGAGCTTCCAGTTCCGGGCCACGTTCCGCAGCGCTTCGATCGTCCCGATGTTCCACTTGACCAGCCGGTAGAGCGCGAAAGGGCCCGACGCGGAGCGCTCGTAGCGGTCGAGCTCCACGACGACGAAATCCTCGGGACGCTGCCGGATCTTCACGGGGCCCGCGGGCGCCTCACCCGATGCCGTGGGCGTCGAGCTGCTCGTCGTCCATGCCGAAGTAGTGCCCGATCTCGTGCAGGACGGTCTCCTGGATGCAGCGGATCATCTCCTCGCGCGTCCTGCAGTCCCGCTCGATCGCCCGCTTGAAGAGCGTGATTCGGTCGGGAAGCGCCAGCTGGTAGTTCGTTCCGCGCTCCCCGTAGGGGATGCCTTCGTAGAGCCCGTAGAGGCCCCCCGGGTACTCGCGGGCCTGGCGGCGGTTGGGGGATTCGGCCACCCGGAACTCGACGTTTTCGATCTTGCGGCGGAACATCTCGGGCAGGGACGCCACCGCCTCCTCCACGACTTTCTCGAACTCCCGGCGCGTCATGACCGTTCCGTTGCAAACCCTTCGGCGCTATGATACCGTCGTCGCCGGTCCCTGTCAGCGATGAAAAAGTTCCGCGGGGTGGACTTTTACGAGGCGGACGCCCTTCTGACCGAGGAGGAGCGCCTGGTCCGCCAGACCGTCCGCGAGTTCGTGGACGCGGAGGTCCTTCCCGTGATGCGGGACGCCTGGGAGAAGGGCGAATTCCCCCGCGGCCTGATTCCGAAGATCGCCCAGCTCGGCCTCCTGGGGGCCACGCTTCAGGGATACGGATGCGCCGGCATGGGCCCGGTGGCGTACGGCCTGGCGCTGCAGGAGCTGGAGCGGGGCGATTCGGGCGTGCGGAGCTTCGCGTCCGTCCAGAGCGGCCTGGTGATGTACCCCATCCACGCCTTCGGGAGCGACGCTCAGAAGGAGAGATACCTGCCCCGGCTGCAGCGCGCGGACCTCATCGGCTGCTTCGGCCTGACGGAGCCGGATTTCGGATCGAATCCCGCCGGCCTGCAGACCCGCGCCGTCCGCAAAGGGGACCGGTGGATCCTCAACGGCACCAAGATGTGGATCACGAACGCGAATCTCGCGGACCTGGCGGTCGTCTGGGCGCGGGCGGAGGACGGAACGATCCAGGGGTTTCTCGTCGAGCGGGGCGCCCGGGGTTTCTCGACGCAGGAGATCCGGGGGAAGCTGTCGCTCCGGGCCAGCGACACCGGAGAGATTCTTCTGCGGGACTGCGAAGTGCCGGAGGAGAACCGCCTGCCGAACACCCAGGGCCTCAAAAGCGCCCTCTCGTGCCTCAACCAGGCGCGCTACGGGATCGCCTGGGGCGCCGTGGGGGCCGCCATGGGCTGCTACGAGGAGGCGCTCGACTACGCCCGCCAGCGCGTCCAGTTCACGCGCCCCATCGCCGGCTACCAGCTCGTCCAGCGCAAGCTCGTGGAGATGCTGACCGAGATCACGAAGGCGCAGCTTCTGTGCGTGCAGCTCGGGCGCCTCAAGGAGCGGGGCCGGGCCACCTTCGTGCAGGTCTCGCTGGCCAAGCGCAACAACGTCCACCACGCGCTCGAGATCGCCCGCATGGCCCGGGACATCCTGGGGGCCAACGGCATCCTGAACGAATACTCCGCGATGCGCCACATGTGCAACCTCGAGACCGTCTACACGTACGAGGGGACCCACGACATCCACACGCTGATCGTGGGGGAGCACATCACGGGGCTGGCGGCGTATTATTAGGGTCGCCTCGGAGGTGCGATGATCGCGCGTCTTGCCGTCCTGGCCGCCGCGGCGCTCCAGGGGCCGCCGCCTCCGACCGCCTCCTGGAAGGCGGACTTCCGGCTCGCCGTCGAGGAGCGCGACGGGCACTACCTTTTCGTCGTCGAAGGCTCCACGAACATCCCCGCCGAGGTCGTTCTTCGCGCCCGGGTCTACGCGGTCGAAAAGCTCGATGCCGGAGGGGAGGACGAGGAGCCCCTCGTCTGGGAGGACGACGAGAGCCGGCCCGCCTGGAAGGTCGTCGAACGCCGGGACGGGAAATTCCGCGAGGAGGTCTACCGTTTTTCCCGCCGGCCCTGGGCGATCCGCTACCGGGCGCGGCTCCACTATCGGCCGCGCGACCAGTCCGACGAGGTCGTCCGCAAGTACGGGGCGGACGACTGGTCGGCGGCGGCGGATCTCCGGTACGGGACGGACGAGGAGTTCGCCCGCCAGATGCGCGACCGGGTCCAGGAGGTGATGCGGGATCTGGAGACGATCGAGGGGCTTTTCGCGGAGCTGAAGAAGCAGTTCGAGCGCCATCGCGCCGCGTACGACGCGCCGGCCTGGAAGGCCTGGAAGGATTCGTGGTACGCGCGGGTGGAGGAAATCGCCGAGCGCAACCGCGAGCGGTACAACCTCTGGGCCGTGTGGATGGAGCGCCAGGCCCGGATGCGCGTGGGGGGGATGTGCGAGCTTCTGCGGTGGATTCTCGTGGCGGCGGGGGACCTTCTGGCGGAGGGCAAGGGCAGCGAGGATTTCGTCCGCCGGAAGATGGAAGACTTTCACGGGTACTTCGAGGAAGCCATCGAGGTGATCGGCGTGCCGATGCCCCTGGATGCCTCCCGGGTAGGGCCGATCCTGGCGGCGTATGAGGAGGCGTTCCGGCCGCTGCGGGAATGGGTGAAGTCGGGCGGAGCGGGTCCCGATCCCCGGCCTCGGGCGCGCCGGGCGTGCCTGGAAGCGCTCCTGCGCCTGCCGCCGTTCCTCAAGAACCGCAAGAGCGCCTACCGGTTCGTCAACGACCTGGGCCTGCGCTTCCGGGAGCTTCTCGAGGCGGTGGGGCGGGACCCTTCGTCCGAGGCCGCCCGCAAGGCCCTGGCCGCCCACGACGAGGCGCTGCGGGACATCCAGAAACTGGCGGGGCTGCGGTGAGCGCGCTTTTCGAAGGTTGAACTTTTCCCTCCGTCCGGCTCTAATCTCCCACCATGATCATCGTCCTGCGGCCCGGCATCGCCGAGGGAGAGCTTCAGGCCATCGAGGAGGCCGTCCGAAAGGCCGGGGCGAGTCCCGTCCTCGTCGAGGGGAAGGAGCGTTCGGTCGTCGCCGTGATCGGAGCCTCCAAACTGGACGAGCGCCAGTTCGAGCTGCTCCCGGGCGTGTCCCAGGTCCTGCGGGTCGGCAAACCCTACAAGCTCGCCAGCCGCGAGGTGAAGCCCGACGACACCGTAGTCCGCGTCGGCGACGTGTCGATCGGCGGGGAGCAGATCGTGGTGATGGCCGGGCCGTGCTCGGTCGAGAACCGCAAGATGCTTCTGGAGACGGCCGACCGGCTGGCGGCGCTCGGGGTGACGGTCCTACGCGGAGGGGCCTTCAAGCCGCGGACGTCCCCCTACTCGTTCCAGGGTCTCGGGGAAGAGGGCCTCAAGATTCTGGCGGAGGCCCGGGAGCGCACGGGGATGCGGATCGTCACCGAGGTCATGGCCCCGGACAAGGTGGACCTCGTGGCGCGGTACGCGGACATCCTGCAGATCGGCGCGCGGAACATGCAGAACTTCGATCTGCTCAAGGAGTGCGCCGAGGTCCGCAAGCCCGTGCTCCTCAAGCGCGGGCTGTCCGCCACGATCGAGGAATGGCTTCAGGCCGCCGAGTACATCCTTTCGAGCGGGAAGAACCGGGACGTCATCCTCTGCGAGCGCGGCATCCGGACGTTCGAGACCGCCACGAGGAACACCATCGACCTCAACGCGGTGCCGGTGCTTCACGAGCGCACCCACCTGCCGGTGGTCGTGGACCCCAGCCACGGCACCGGAGTGCGGACCTATGTCGAGCCCATGGCGCTGGCCGCGGTGGCCGCCGGCGCCGACGGCGTCATGATCGAGTGCCATCCGGATCCGGACCGGGCGCTCTCCGACGGCCCTCAGAGCCTGACCCTCGAGATGGTGGAGCGGCTGCTGCGGGAGCTCGAGGCGATCGCGCCCGTCGTGGGACGGCGGCTGGACCTTTCGACCAAGCGTCCCCCGAAGCCCGCGCGGCGGGCGGGGGCCTCGGGCGGGGACGCCGTGGCCTTCCAGGGCGAGCACGGCGCCTTCAGCGAGAAGGCCGCCCGGCAGATCTTCGGCGACGGAGTCCGGACGTCGCCGACCCCTTCGTTCCGCGAGGTGTTCGAGAAGGTGGTTTCCGGGGAATGCCCCTACGGCGTCCTGCCCGTCGAGAACACCCTGGGCGGCTCGATCCACCAGAATTTCGACCTTCTCGTCGAGTTCGACGTGCAGATCGTGGGCGAGACCAAGCTCCGGGTCGTCCACAGCCTGATCGCCAACCGGGGGACGCGCCTGGACCAGATCCGGCGCATCTACGCGCATCCGCAGGCGGCCGCGCAGTGCGAACGGTTCCTCCGCCAGCATCCGTCCTGGTCGATCCTGCAGGTCTACGACACGGCCGGCAGCGTCAAGATGATCAAGGAGGAGAAGCTCCTGGACGCCGCGGCGATCGCCTCGAGCGAGGCGGCCCGCCGGTTCGACATGGAGGTGCTCAAGGAGGGAATCGAAAGCGATCCCCAGAACTACACGCGCTTCATCGTGATCGCGCGGGAGCCGGCCCCGTCCGGCGACAAGGTCTCCCTCGTCTACGCCACGGAAAACAAGCCCGGAGCGCTTTTCCGGACGCTCGAGGTCTTCACCCGCCGGGGGCTGGATCTGACGAAGCTGGAGTCGCGGCCGATCGCGGGCAAGCCCTGGGAGTACCTCTTCTACGTGGACTTCCGGGGGCCGCTGAACGAAAAGCTGGTCTCCGCCACCGTCAAGGACCTCAAGGAGCACACGACGTTCCTCAAGGTCCTGGGCTGCTATCCGGCCGCGTAAGGGAGGCCGCCATCGAGACCCGCCCGGCCGTCCACCTGCGCGTGCCCGGCACCCGCCGCCATCTTTTCTTCTACCGCAAGATGGTCCGCCGCCCGGACGCGCCCGTCGAGCCCGGCTCGCTCGTGGACGTGTACGACCGCGGCGGGACGCTCCTCGGATGCGGCTTTTACAATCCCCGGAGCGAAATCGCCGTCCGGATGCTGGGTCCCTGGGAGGAGAACCTCATCGAGACGCGGCTGCGCCGGGCGATCGCGTTCCGGGAATCGCTCCGGATCGACGCCGACGCCTACCGGGTCTGCCACGCGGAAGGGGACGGTCTTTCGGGGCTGGTCGTGGACCGGTACGCGGACGTCTACGCGGCGGAGATCTTCTCGCTGGGGATGCTGCGCCAGATCGACGCGGTGCGCCGCGTCTTCCCGAAGCTCCACGTGCGGGCGGACGAGCGCGTGCAGCGGCTGGAGGGATTCCGCCTGCCGTTCGAGCGCGCCCCGGAGGGGGTGGTCGTGCGGGAGCACGGCGTCCAGTATCGCGTCGATTTCCGCCGGGGCCACAAGACGGGATTCTTCTGCGACCAGCGGGAGAACCGCAAGGCGGTGGCGGATCTGTCGGCGGGGAAGGACGTGCTCGATCTGTGCTGCTACACGGGCGGATTCGCGGTCGCGGCGGCCCGAGGCGGGGCCCGGCGCGTCGTGGGCGTGGATCTCGACGAGGAGGCGCTCGAGACCGCGCGGCAGAACGCCCGCCTGAACCGCGTGAAGGTGGACTTCCTGCATCAGGATCTCTTCAACTACCTGCGGCAGTGCCGCGACCGTTTCGATCTGGTGGTGCTGGATCCCCCGAAGATGGCGTCCGAGCGGTCCGAGCTGCCCAAGGCGCTCCGGGCGTACCACGACATGAACCGGCTGGCCGCGCGCGTGGTGAAGCCCGGGGGGATCCTGGTTTCGTCCTCCTGCACGGGCCTCGTCGGGGCGGAGGAGTTCCTGCGGATCGTGCAGGAAGCGTCCGAGCGGGAGCTGCGGATCTTCCGCGTCTCGGGGGCGGGTCCGGACCACCCCGTCTCGAGTCTCTATCCCGAGGGGCGCTACCTCAAGGTGATCTTCAGCGTCGTGGTCTGACGCCTACCGCACCCGGACCTTCCCGGAGGCCGTGAGGGTCAGGGTGAACTCGTTCTTTCCGCCGTCGCCGGCCGGCGCGCGGTAGTAGCTGACGACCTTTCCGGACCCCTCCGAGGAGAGCACGCGCCCGCTTTCGACTTCGATCTCGGCGCGCATCTTTCCCTCGCACCGCGTCCAGGCTTCCTCCGCCGTCCGATCGCGCTCTTCGGGAGGAGCCTCGAGCGTTCCCGAAAGCTCGGAGGAGACCGTCGCGACGCGGGTTCCGGACCGGTCCTCGATCTTTTCGACCACGGCTTTCTGGCGGAAGGCGTACCGGCCTTTCTTGTTCTTCTCGGAGCGCTCGCCTTTCCACTGGACCTCGAAGGTTTCCCCGGGCCGGACGGAGCCCTCCGGAAAGCGGATGGCCGCCAGAGCGACGAGGTCCATCGCCTCCCCGTTGTGGTCCTGGTTGGGGTCGTCGCTACGGTACTCTCCCCGCGGCGAAAGCGTGAACGTCCGTCCGGCCGCCATGAGGTACCAGAGGAACTGCTTCATCTTGTTTTCCTCGAGGTCGGGCGGCGGGACGCCGCGCTCGAAGTCGATCTGGTAGTCCTCGTCGTCGTAGCGGGCCTCGACGCGGGCTTCGTCGTATTCGAACCGGACGCGATTCCCCTGGACCTTGCGGGACCCCTCGGCCCGGAGGACGAGCTTCTCGAGGCTCAGGAAAGGATGCAGGCTCCGCACGAACGTGACGGCCTGATCCGTCCCTTCGAGCGTGAGCCCGAGCGTCCACTCGACGTACACCTTGTCCTTGGCGTTCCGGGCGCCGTACCGGAGGGAGACCCCCTCCTGCGGAAGGGCCAGGAGCGCGACCAGCAGCATTCTCGTCATACGAAAAGCTCCTTCACGGGTTCGCCCCCGTCCAGGATCCGGATCGGCCGGCCGGCGGGGGTCTGGAATTTCTTTCCGACGTCGATGCCGAGGCGGTCGTAGAGCGTAGCGAAGAAGTCCTGGACGGAGACGGGCCGCTCGACGGGTTCGAGCCCCAGCCGGTCGGTGCGGCCGACGACGCGTCCCCCCGCCAGCCCCCCGCCCGCCACGACCGCCGCGAAGTTGCGCGTCCAGTGATCGCGCCCCTGTCCGGCGTTGACGCGCGGCGTGCGGCCGAACTCGCCGAGGCACAGGACCAGGGTTTCTTCGAGCATTCCGCGCCGGTCGAGGTCCGCCAGCAGCCCCGCCATGCCGGGATCCAGCTGCGCCATGAGCGCCCGCGAGCGCTCGAAGTTGTCCTGGTGGGTGTCCCAGTCCGCCAGCGTCACCTCCACGAAGGGAACTCCGGCCTCGACCAGCCGCCGCGCCATCAGGCACGCGCGTCCGAAGGGACCGTTTCCGTAGAGCGCGCGCGTCTCCTCGGGTTCGCGCGAAAGATCGAACGCCTTCAGATGCGGCGAACGCACCAGCTCGAACGCCCGGGCGTAGGCCGCCTCGTGGGCCCGGAGCCGCGGATCCGGATGAGCCCGCGCGAAGGCCGCGTTCTGAGCCTCCAGGAGGGCGCGCCGGTCCTCCATCCGGAACGTGGACACCCCCGGGGGGAGTTTGAGGTCCTCCAGGGGATTTTCGATCTTTTCGATCTGCAGCGGCGCCGTCTCGGGGGGAAGGTATCCGGAGCCCGTGGGCACATCCTTTCCCAGGAGGATGCAGCCCGGCAATCCTTCGGCCCGCCGGCCGAGCTCCGAGGAGACGAGGCTTCCGACATGCGGATGCTCCAGCGTGGGGTCGGTCCGGTACCCCGTGTGCAGAAGGTAGCGCGCCGTGTCGTGGTTGGGATCCTTCGAGTGCAGGGTGCGGAGGATCGAAAAGCGGTCCGCCAGGGCCGCCAGGCGGGGCAGGTGCTCGGAGATCTGCAGGCCGCGGACGCGGGTTTCGATCGCCTTGAAGGGGCCTCCCGTTTCGGTGCCCGGTTTGGGGTCGAAGGTGTCGATCTGGCTGGGGCCGCCCTGCATCCAGAGGAGGATGACGGCCCTGGCGCGGGCCCGCCCCTGCCCGGCCGCCGCCGCGGGCGCTCCAAACCGGGCCGTCAGCCCCGTCGCCGCCCCCGCGCCGAGCGCGATCCGGACGAAATCCCTCCGCCCGAGGGGGACTCCGCATCCGCAGGTCGTCATGATCCGGCCCTCCGCGATCAGTGGTTGAAGAAAAGCTCCGTGGAGTTCAGAAGCGCCCAGTAGATGTCCTCGTAGGCCTGCGGGCGGCCGTCCCGGCGGCGGATGAAGGCCAGGTAGCGGTCGCGCTCGCGCCCGTCCGGCGGACGGCCGAGCAGCGTCAGGAAGATCTCGACGAGCCGCCCTTCGGGCGTCGATTCGCGCGCGAGGATCTCCGAGAGAGGTCCCGCCTCCGCGCGCACCAGTCCCTGAAGGTCGTGGGCGTTCATGAGCTTGAGGGCCAGGCGGACGCTCCCGGTGTAGGCGGAAGCCTCGGGAGCCGCGCCCGAGGGCGCCAGGAGCGACTGCGCGTAGAGATGCAGGTACATTCGGAAGACTTCGCGGTTCCCGTAGCTGCGGGCGAAGAAGTTGTCGTCCCCGAACGCCTTGAGGTACTGCTGGTAGAACTGTTCGAGGAACCCGTCCAGCCGGAGCGCCCAGGTGAGCGTGTTGAGGAGCTGAACGGGGTTCTGAGGCTTCAGGGGCATCGCCGTATAAGCCTCGGGATCCGGCGGTTCCCCGTCCGGCGCGGCGCAGGAAACCTGGTAGACGCGCGAGCGGAGGATCGTCCGGACGAGAGGTTTCAGGCGCGTCCCCGCCCGCTCGAACTCGCTCACGAGCGCCGCCAGGAGCGCGGGGTGGGACACCCGCGTCCGTTCGGTGTAGCGGTCCACGGGCTCGTAGAATCCGCGTCCCAGGAAATGGGCCCAGACGCGGTTGACGATCGCGCGCGAGAAGGCCGGGCTCTCGGTGACGAAGCGCGCCAGGGCCCCGAGGGGCGCCTCTCCGGGATCCGGCCGGCGGCCGTCGAGGAACGTGGGCTCGACCTCGCCGGGGCCGTCGGGGATTTTCATCCTCATCCCGGGCCGTTCCTCGCGGGAGAGTTTGACGCCGAAGCCTTCGAACGTCGTGCGCGCCTTCGGCTTGAGTCCGCCGAAAAAGGCGGCCAGCCCCCAGAAGTCCTCCTGCGCGATCTTGTCGAACGGATGATCGTGACAGCGGGCGCACTGGATCTGGATTCCGAGAAAGACCCGCGCCGTCCGCGAGGCGATTTCGTGGGGCGGCTCGCCGGGGTCGAGCGCCGCCAGGATGAAATTCGAGGCGGGCTTCTTGACGTTGTCCCCGTGGTCCGAGAGGAGTTGCCGGGCGAACTCGCGGTAGGGAAGATCGCGGGACCAGACCTCCTTGAGGTAGGCGCGGAAGGCGGGGAAGTGGATCTTGAGGGGCAGGGTTTCCTCGAAGCGGTAGTTGAGGAGAATCCGCAGCCACGTGTCCGCGAAGAATTCGGCGGCGTCCGGGTGGGCCAGGAGCGCCTCGACGGCCCGCCCGCGGTCGGGAGCCTTTTCGAACGCGCGCACCTCCTCCGGGCGGGGCGGGCGGCCGAGGACGTCGAGGGTGGCGCGGCGGAAGAATTCATAGTCGTCGGCCGGCGGGGCGGGAACGAGGCCGCGCTCGGCCCAGAAGCGCGCGAAGTGGCGGTCGATGGGGTTCTCCGGGGCATCCTGCGCGCCCGCGGCGGTCAGGATCGCGGCCAGGATTGTCCTCATGGGTCGTTCCTCCTGTCCGGATGTACAGGGCGGGAAGCGGGAACGGTTTCACGATGGCGGGCGGGCGGGGTATACTCTCCCTGCGATGCAGAGGCCGCACGTCGTCCGGATCACGGAGGTCCACCCGCGGCTTCGGAGGATCCACGTGGCGGGCGAGGTGCATCCCGGCGAGCTGGCGGCGCGCGGATACGTCCGGCGCGGGAACGAGTGGGTCCTCGACCTGCGGCGTCCGGACGCGCCCGGCCGGGACGCCGACGGCCTGGCGGCGGAGTTCGAGGCGCTGAGCGCGCTGGGCTACGGCTTCGCGGAGGGGGACGAGTGGTCCCCGGCGGAACTGTTCCGGAAATATCTGGGATCGGCCGGGGGCCGGGGAGGAGCGGCATGGGCGCGGTGAAGATCCAGGTGGGCGGCGGGGGGCTGGTGGCCAAGGTGACGCTGTCCCGTCCGGAGCGCATGAACGCGTTCGACCGGGAGATGCTGCGGGAGCTGGGGGATCTGGTGCGGGGCGTAGGGGATTCGGAGAAGCTGCGGGTGCTCGTCGTGACGGGCGAGGGGAAGGCCTTCTCGGCCGGGGCGGATCTCCAGGCGGCCAAGGCGAGCGATTCGACGTCCAACTATCTGGGAGGGCTGGCCAAGGCGCTCCACGTGGTTCTCGAGACGCTGGCGCAGGCGCCGGCGCTGATCGTGACGCTGGTGAACGGTCCGGCGGTGGGCGGAGGGTTCGCGCTCGCGCTGGCGGGGGACGTGCGGCTGGCGCTTCCCGAGGCGCGCTTCCGGCTGGGGTACGGCCGCGTGGGGCTGACGCTGGACGGGGGGCTCTCCTGGTCGCTTCCGCGTCTGGTGGGAATGGCTCAGGCTCAGAGGCTGGTCTTCGAGGATCCGGACGTGGATGCGGATGAAGCGCAGGCGCTGGGGCTGGTCCATCGAGTGGTGGCCGCGTCGGAAGTGTCGCCGGTGATCGAGGAGCTGGTGGCGAAGGCGAAGCTTCAGAGCCGCTCCTCGATCCAGCGGAACCGCCAGCTTCTCCTGGAGAGCGCCGGGCGTTCGCTGGCGGCCAGCTACGAGGCCGAGGCGGTCGCGATGAAGGCGAGCGCGGGGATGCAGGACGGGAGGGAAGGGATTCAGGCGTTCGTGGAGAAACGTCCCCCCCGATTTTCTTCATGAAGAACGCCGGCCTGAAGGAAGTCCTCGACGGACTGGACCTGCAGACCGACCTGTGGTGGCTGGCGATGGTCCTTTCGGGCCTGGTGGCCAGTTTTCTGGCGGCCTTCGCCTTCCCCGAGTCGGGAACCTTCTGGGCTTACCTTTCGGCCGGCGCGCGCCTGTCGCTGGCGCTGTGTCTGGCGGAGCAGCCCTGGGGGGGCGTCTTCCGCCGGTTCCTGGCGCTGGGGGGGGCGGCGGGGGCGTTCTCGATCTTCGCCGACCACCTGCTCGTCCACTGGAAGGCCGGAGGGCAGCGCGTGTATCCGGAGGGCGAGGCGCTCGTCCTGAGCTCGCCGCTGTTCATCCCGATCCTCTGGACCTGCACGGTGGTGGAGTTCGGGTACGCGATCGTGCGCCTCTATGGGCTGGCGGCGCGAAGACTGTCCGGCGAGGCGAGCCTGGGAACGACGATGGTTGCGGGAGGGTTCCTGGCGGCCGCCTGGACGGTGTGTACGGAATTCTGGGCCGTGAAGGCGGGGTGGTGGAAGTACCGGCCCGGCTACGCGATCCTCGGGGAAGGCTGCGCGCTCTACGTGGTCATGGCGTTCTTTTTCATCTTCTTCGGCTTTCTGCCCCTCTTCGCGCGGTACGTGTCCAGTCCGCGCCGGCCTCTTGAGGCGGCCATCCGTTACGGGGCGCTCCTGGGGGGGCTGATCTTCGCGAGCTTCCTGGCGGCGCACTATCTCGTGGAGCGGAGTTTCTGACGGCGTCCCGTCACCGGCCCATGAATTCGACGACGAGCCTCATGTCGAAGGGGGACGTCAGATCCGCCGCGCCGGGGAGGCTCACCACGCGCCCGCGCCGGCCGGGCTCCTCAACGGCCAGCCAGGCCGGGACCGGCCGGTCCTTGGCGCGCGCCGCGTCGGCGAGAATCGGGCCGCGGCTGCGGTTCCGGGGCGCCTGCTCGATGACGTCTCCCGGCTCGACCGGGTAAGAGGGGACGGTGACCTTGCGTCCGTTGACCCGAAGGTGGCCGTGGACGACCCGTTGCCGGGCCTGGGCGCGGGTAAGGGCGAAACCCAGCCGGTAGACCACGTTGTCGAGACGCCGCTCCAGGAGGCGCAGGAGATTGACGCCCGTGTCGCCGGGCTCGCGCACGGCCTGCCGGTAGTATCGCCGGAACGGGCGGTCGAGCACGCCATAGGTCCACTTGACGCGCTGGACTTCCCGCAGGTGCACGCCGTAGGCGGTCAGGCGGCGGGGTCGGTGCATGGGTCCGGGGGGACGCTCGAGGTCGCCCTTGGTGGACTCGTCCCGGAATTTAAGGCCGAGGGGCATTCCGGCGCGGCGGCTCAGGCGAAGCTTGGGTCCGGTGTAGCGGGCCATCGAGGGTTCCCTCAACGCCGAGTCGGGAGAAGGGAGGCGTGTTACGGAAAGGGGCGCGCGAAGCGGCCGCCGGGCGGCCCGGCGTCGCGGAGCCCCGGGGAACCTTCTTTCCGGGGCTTGCCTTTCCACGGGGGCGTGTCTGTATATTGCTCCTTCGTGGACCGACGCAAAACCTTGATCGGCTTCGTCTCGGGCCTGCCGGACGCGGTCGTCTGGGGCGTCCTCCTGGCGGCCGCGGCCGCGGCGGTCGGCGCGCTTTTCCTGGTGCGCCGCAATCGGCGTCCTTCGTTCGCCCGGGACTTCCTGCTCATCCTGGGGCTTTCCCTGCCGATTCCGGCCGCCGCCCTGGCGATCGTGCATTTCCTGCCTCCCGACTCGCCCTGGCGGATGCGCGCCCAGCATGTGCTCACGTTCGCCGTGGCGGCGCTGGGGACGTACGCCGCGGCGCGCCTGGCGGTGACGGCGGTCCGCTGGGGGGCGGAGTATTCGGACGTGGTGCGCGCCTCGCGCACGACGTTCGAGCGTTTCGCCCAGTTCGTCGTCCTGGTCGTGGGGGCGCTCGTTCTTCTGGACGCCCTTCGGGTTCCGATCACGCCGCTTCTGACGACGCTCGGCGTGGGGACCCTCGCGGTGGCTCTCGCGCTCCAGGATACGCTGGCGAACTTCTTCTCGGGCCTCTACCTGGCGGCGGACCGGCCGATCCGCGAGGGGGACTACGTGCGCCTGGATTCGGGCGAGGAGGGGTACATCCTCTCCGTGGGCTGGCGCTCGACGCGGATGCGGACGATCGCCGGGAACGTGGCGGTGGTGCCCAACGCGAAGCTCGCGCGGGCGTCGATCACCAATTTCGACATGCCCGCGCGGGCCGTGCAGACGACGATCCGGGTGCCGGTGGCGTACGGCCAGGACACGCGCCGGGTGGCGCGGGTGCTGGCCGAAACCGTGGCGGGGGCGGTGGGCCAGGTGCCCGGCCTTCTGGCGACGCCGGCGCCCGCGGTTCTTTTCGCCCCCGGCTTCGGCGACCTGGCGCTCGAGTTCAGCGTGCAGTGCCACGTGGCCGGGGTCGAGGCGCGCGCCAAGGTGGAGGAGGAGCTCCGGCACCGGATCGCGGAGCGGTTCCGGGCGGAGGAGATTTCGTTCCTGCGGGCGGCGCGCCTGTAGCGGCGCGCAAAGCTCGACGGGAGCCCGCCGGCGTATCTATAGTGTCTCGAGCGAAAGGAGGCCACCCATGACCGCGTCTTCCGACCTTCGGATTTCCCGCCGCCGGCTGCTGGGCTGGACCGCTGCGGGCGCGCTCGGGCTGGGCGCGGGCCGCCCGCTCGGGGCCCTCTCCCGGCTTCAGGCGCGCCGCATTCCCGTGGGGGTGCAGCTTTATTCCGTGCGGGCCGACTGCGCCAAGGACTTCGACGCCGCGCTGGCGAAGGTCGCGGAGATCGGCTTCGAGGGGGTCGAGTTCGCCGGCTATTACAAGTACTCGAAGGATCCCGAGGGCCTGCGCAAGAAGCTCGACCAGCTCGGTCTGAAGGTCGCCGGAACCCACATCGGGGCGGGGGCGCTCGTGGGGGACGCGCTCAAGCAGACCGTCGCCTTCCACAAGACGATCGGCTGCCGCTTTCTCATCTGTCCGGGGGACCGCCGGTTCACGGATCCGGAAAAGAGCAAGGAGTTCGCCGAGCTCATGAACCGGGCGGCGGAGGCGCTCCGCGAGGAGGGGATGTTCTGCGGGTACCACAATCACGTCGACGAGTTCACCAAGAAGGACGGGGACAAAAACTACTGGGATCTCTTCGCGGAGCGGACCTCCAAGGAGGTGCTGCTCCAGCTCGACGTGGGCCACGCCCGCTTTGCGGGGCTCGATCCGGCGGAAGTGGCGCGCAAGCATCCCGGACGCACGAAGAGCACCCACATGAAGGGGCGGCTCCCGCGGGGCGCGGAGGGAAAAAAGCCCTTCATCGGCCAGGACACGATCGACTGGAAGGCCCTCATCACGGCCTGCTATGAGGTGGCCGGCACGGAGTGGTTCGTGGTCGAGCAGGAGGACTATCCGGACGGCCTGAGCCCCATGGAATGCACCCGGATTTCCTTCGAGGGGCTCAAGAAGATCCTCGCGGAAATGGGCAAGTAGCCTACGGCCGGTCGAGGGCTTCGAGGGCCGCACGCCGGAGCGCCTCGAAACGGTCGGGATCCGTGTTCCCGAAGTCGAACCGTCCGGCGTCGTCGGCGCCGGCCTGGCGGTACGAGGCCGCCAAGCCCAGAGGCGCGGCGAGCCCGCGGCGGATTTCTTCGCGGGTCCAGCCGCGCTTCGCCATGAGAAGCCGCAGGATTTCGGCGTCCTGCTGGCCGCGCCGGAGGAGCTTCAGGCGCAGGGTGGGGTAGGGGCGCGGGTCCAGGCCGGCGCGGGGGGGAAGCAGAAGCGCCGTCTCGGAGGGTTCGCTCCAGGCTTCCGGCGTTCCGAGGGCCAGCCACGGGACGACGCCGTCGGCTCCGTCGAGGAAGGATTGCAGGACCCAGGCGCGTCCCGATCCGGGCGGCGTCGGGGGGGCCGCGACGGCGCCGTAGACCCACACCTCTTCTCCCGGAATTCCGAAGACGAAGTGCGGGTAGCGGACGTAAGCGCCGCTGACGACGTCGAGATCCACGACGCCGTCGAGCAGGTCGCGGCGCCACTGGGGGCGGGAGAGGTCGATGCGGAAGCGCAGGCGGGCGCCGGCCGCCTCGCGGGCGCCTTCCTTGAAGATGCGGCCGAAGTAGCGCAGGGCCAGGAAATCCTCGAGGTACATCGGTTCGTCCAGGCACCACCAGGCGCCTTCCTTCTCGCCGCGGTTGTAGCGGATGTAGTTCTTGTTGTTGAGGTAGAGGTGATAGTCCGTGCGGGTCCAGCCCCGCGCGGCCAGATGGCGGCCGAAGGCGGCGGTGACCGATTTCAGCGTGCGCGCGTAGGATTCGGGGAAGGCCTGTTCGATGGGCGGCGCGTCCCTCCAGTGGTCTTCGATGGGCCCGCGGTAGGCGTAGAACTCGTTGATCGGCAGCGGCCACTGCTCGTGGAGGGGCAGATAGAAGTGGTCGACGGGAGTGCCGGCGCGCGGAAGTCCCTGGAAGGCGCTGCCGTCCAGGAGCGGCCCGAAGCGCGCGTCCCAGGCGTCCCAGGAGACGATCTCGACGTCGGCGCCGCGGCGGCGGATCTCCGGGGCCATGCCGTGGACGATGCTTCCGCGGTGCGTGTAGGGCAGGACCGAGAGGGTCGCGCGATGTTCGTGGGCCAGGCGGTGGGCGGCGCGTTCCATGGCCAGGAAGTCGCCGCCGGGGCCGGCCCACTCGCCGGGCGACCGGTAGGCGTTGAGCGACACGCGGAAGGAGAGGGCGTCGGGGAGGCGGGACGCATGGACGCGGAGGGAGACGGGGATATCGACCTGGGCACGGCCGGTGGAAAGGCGCAAGGGGTGGCGGAATTCGCCGGCCGGAGCGTCTTTGGGGACGTACCTCTCGGCGTGGAGGAGAACCTTGCCGGAGGCGGTTCCGGCGGCGGGGACCAGGGGATCGTAGCCGGTTCCGACGGGAAGGACCTGCGCGACGGACCAGCCTTCGCCGGCGGCGCTGACGGTGCGGGTCTGGCCGGCGGGGACTTCGACGGCGATCAGAAAGCCGACGTGTTCGCCGCGGGCGGCGGCGAGCGACACGGCGCGGCCGTCCCAGAGGCGTCCGGCGGCGGGCGCGTCGGGGGAGCCGTGGTCTTCGTAGAGGATTTTCCAGGAACATCCGTCCGCAAGGCGCGCGGGGGGCGGCGGGGCGGGCTTGGGCGCGGGACGCAGGAACTCGGCCGTCCGGTCGGCGATCTGTTTCTCCTGGGGGCGCGGCAGGTCCGAATAAAGCCTGGCGCCGGACGGGGGCGGGGCGCCGGGGCGGGCGCGGAGGATACGGATATACGGGGCCTTGCCGGATTGTTCGCGCGCGTAGATGTCGTTATTGGCGCCGCTTTGGCCGCTTTCGTCGGAGAGGACCAGGCCGAAGGACTTCCCTTCGACCCTGGCGTGGAGGAGGGCGGGCGGGAGATCGACGGAGATCCAACCGTCCGGTTCGGATCGGATTTCGCGGACGAACCAGATGGAGCCTCCGCGGCCGAAGGAGACGGCGTGGAAGTCGAGGTCCGGCGGCGCCCAGGGACGCTCTCCGCGGGCGGCTTCGCGGAAGCAGGTTTCGCCCGCCCGGGCGGGCTCGCCGGCGCCGCGTCCTTCGGTCCAGGGGGAGGACACGGTAGAGAGGCCCAGGCGGCGGAGCTTGTGGGGGCCGGTCGGGTGGAGGAAGAGGCGGGCTTCCTCGACGGTGCGCCCGCGAAGGGGCGTCACGTCGAAGTCCAGGAGCATGAGGTGGAGGATTCCCTTCAGGCGGATGGAGGCCCGCGCGCCGCCGTTGACGAGCTCCTCACCCTCCCCCAGACAGAGAGCGGTATCGGCGGTGCAGGTGAGGCGCTCGCCGTCGGCGGGCCGGGTCAGGAGGGGCAGCAGGAGGATGAAAGCGCGCATGGGGCGGGATCTCCGTGCGATTCGATCCCGCCCGAAATGATACGCTCTTGGAGGATTTCCGAGGACTCGACTCTTACATTTCCGATCCGAAGCCGAGGGCGTTGCAGGACGCCCGGCGGACTTCGCTTCAGGGACCGGCAGCGGCGCGGATCGTGGCGGCGTAGAGGGCGGTGTTCGTCGTCACGAACAGGGTACGGCCGTCCGGTCCTCCGAACGTGAGGTTGGTGCCGCTTTCCCTGCCGGGCAGGGGGAGACGGCCGACGGCCTTTCCCTCCGGGGAGTAGACATGAATCGCCGGACCTGCGGTGAAGAAGACGCGGCCGTCCCCCGCGACGGCGATGCCGTCGGGACCGGGGACGGGCGCCCAGGGGGCGCTCTTTCCGGCGGCCACGTCCACGGAACCGTCCGGGCGGAGGGGGAAGCGATAGACGCCGGACCGGGCTCGATTCTTGTAGTTCGAGATCCCCACGTAGAGAAATCGTCCGTCGGCGGACAGGGCGACGCCGTTCGGGTTGGCCAGATCCCGGTCGTTCGCTCCGTCGAACTGGACCCGGACCGTCCGGGAGCCGGGGTCCGCCAGGGACAGGCGCCCGTGTTCCGGGTCCTTCAGCGTCGTGAAGTAGATCGCTCCGCGGCGGTCGACGGCAAGATCGTTGAGCGAAAGCGGACGCCCGTCCGCCGCCCGATCGGCGAGAACCGCCGGCGTCTCTCCCGGTCTCCAGGAGGCGAGTTTGCCTTCGAAGAGGCCGTAGAATCTCCCGTCGGGCCCGGTCTTTCCGCGGACGGCGTCTTCCCAGACGACCTCGGCCGTGAAACGGGGGGGATTGAGCTTCCAGAGTTTGCGCTGTTCGAGATCGGTCACGAGAAGGCACTGTTCCGCGGGCAGCCACGCGGGGGTATCAAGTTTGGAGAAGCCTTCCCGGAGGCGTTCGAATGTTACGTCCTGATTTTTTGAGGATGTTCCGGCGGAAGGAGACTCGGGGGACGCGGAGGTCTCCCGGAGGCGGCCCGACCGGCGGACCGGATCCAGGCTGGGCTGATAGCGTTCGATCGAGCGCGGACCGAGCACCGTTTGACGGATTTCTCCGACATAGGAGGGCACAGGAATTTTGTCCGCGGTCGTCGGCCAGTTTTCCGGAGCGAGGACGGAGCCGTCCGTCAGGGAAATGCGGACCCTGCGTCCCGGGGACCGCGCGCCGCGGGGCGGTTTCAGGGTCAGCTCCAGGATCGTATAGTCCGGACTCACGCGGCAGAGGGCGTACGCGGGGCGAACGACTTGCTTGTGCTCCAGGCCGTCGTAGGGGGAAAGCCATTCCATCCGGTTGAAGAGCGGCTGAAAGGAAGGCCATTCCTCCGGCGTCGCGATGTCGCGGATGGCCAGGGAGCGGAGGATCTCTCCGTTTTTCCGATAGACCAGGACGCGGTGGCGGAAGTACTCCAGATCGGGCCATTCGGGGGTTCCCATCTTCTCGCGCAGTCCGGCCGGTCCGTGCATGCCGGATTTTTCGGCGGACCAGAGGGTCACGTGATTGAAGAGGGCGAAGGTTTCCCCGTCCGGAGCCACGAAGAGCTGGGCGTACACCTGGCCGCCCTGGACCCCCCGGGCGTCGGATACGAGGACCTGGCCGGTCTGGGTATCTTTCCACACGAAGCGCCAGCGGTTGGGGCCGTGAATTCCTGCGTACACCACCGGTTCGGCGGTGACGACGAACCGGCCGTTCATGGACTGGGCGCCGTCGATGAAGCAGGGAGGTTCGTATCCGGCGGAAGGAGAAACGGCCACCGCCCAGGGCAGGAACAGAACGGCCGGGAGCACGCGGGCGAAGGTCATGGGTCGATCCTCGAGGACGGGACGCTTTCCGCCCCGAGCCTTATATGCCGGCGGGAAGGATTTCTGACGCGTGCCGGCGGTCACCGAGCCGTCGGACGGACGTCCCATCCGTCGACGGTGAATTCTCCGGCCACGCCGCATTCGAAGCGGAGGGGCTGTTCGAGTCCCGCAGGGCGGTCCTCTTGGGGGTTGGCGTACCGGTCGCTGTCGGAGACGTTGACGAGGACGTTGTTGCGGACGACGGCACGGTAGCTTTCCGCGTTGCGAAAGAGCGGCCGGGGCTGCCCTTCGCATTCGATGCGGTTGTCCCGCAGGACGATCGTGGAGAAGTCGGTTCTCGGATTGAAGCCGAAGAGGCCCTCGGTGCGGGGCGTCGCCGTGGTTCGGGTCCGGATGTGGTTGTTGCGGATCTCGAGGCGGTCGTACGGTTCGTTCATCCAGACGACGCCGCGGCCCGGGTTGCGCACGAGGTTGTTATGGAAGCGGGCGGGACCGGGGGCGGGCGCGTTGCCGAAGGCCGAGATGAGGTTGCCGTGGTCCTTCTGGGGATCGAAGTCGAAGAAATTGTGGCTGATTTCGACGCCGTTGCGGACGAATTCGATCGAGTAGCTGTCGCGCATCCAGTTGTGGTGGATGTGGAACGTCCGGCCGCTGGGGGGCACGGGGCCTCCGGCGTGCTTGGGGATCGAGATCGTGCCGGCGCATACGTTGTGGTCGATTTCGACGTCCGCGTCGTTCTCGAAGGGGAACTCGATCGAGAAGTTCACGAGGATCGTGTTGTGATGGATGCGGACCCGCTGGCCGAGGCGGCCTTTGATGCCGAAAAAAGAGTCGGCCGGGTTCGTCTGGGTGCGGACGAAGCGGTTGTTGAAAATCTCGGTGTCGGACGTCCAGACGCAGAAGATGGCTCCGCCGGTGATGCCGCCCTGGGTGCCGGGGCGTCCGCGCTCCCAGCGTCCTCCGGCGTCGATGAATTCGCAGTCGTGGATCCTGGCGTTCTTCAGGAGGAACGTGCGGATGCCCGTCCAGAGGGTGTCCTGGATTTTGAGGTGGTGGAAGCGCGCCTCCGGGTTGTTCCAGCCGAAGATCGCGCCGTGGACGCGCGGTCCCCGGAGGGTCATGTGGGAAATCTCGACCCGGGCGGCTTTGTCCGGAAGACGCAGCAGGTACGCCTGGGTATCCATCCCCTTGGTGGTCATTTCCGGGTCGGGAAGACGGTCCGTCGAGGGCGTCCAGGAGGGGGCGGGCGTCAGCACCGTGCGGTCGATCCCGGCGCCCGTGAGGGTCAGGCCCGATTTGAGGTCCAGAGGCCCTTCGAGCTCGTAGGTGCCCGGAGCCAGGCGGATGAGGGCGCCTTCGGGGGCGTTTCGGACGGCTGTCACGAGGTCCCGGACGGAAGCGACCTCCTGAACGGGGCGCGGGGGATCCGCCTGCGGGATCGGGCTTCCCAGGAGCCAGGCGAAAAGTAGAGCGCTCATGGATCACCTTCCGGAATGCGGACCGCGGCGTTCGACAAGGGACGCCGCGGGGCGATTATAACGGCGCCCCTCGCCGTCAGTCGAGGGTCTTGGAAGGATCCTTGGCGGGCCGCAGGCGGACGCCGAGGCCCAGGCAGCGGGGACAGAGGTCCGGCGCCTGCGGGCCGGAGGCGGTGGGACACCGGCACGGTTCGGCCGTGAAGACGCGCGAAAGGGGGACGCCGCGGAATCCGCCCCGCCGCTTGGAGAAAGCGCCCCCGCATTCCGGGCAGGTCGTCCATCCGTTCCGGCGGCAGTCGGGGCAGTTCTTGCGCAGCGTGCCGTTTCCCTGATAGCCGTCGATGGAGCAGGTGCGGCACTTCGTCGTGACGTCCGCGTCGCCGACCGCCCCGCTCGGGCGGACGCGGCCGTTGACGCAGTGGGGGCACGGAACGGAAACCCATCCGCGGCCCCGGCAGCTCCGGCACGGAATGCGCCCGTTCCGGCATTCGTCGGCATAGCATCGGGCCTCCCGCCAGGGGGAGCCGCGGCAGGAGGGACACAGGATCGATCCCGAGCGGGAGCAGGTTTCGCAGGTCACGTCCCGAAAGATCTTCAGTCCCTCGCAGTTGCGGCACTTGACGGTGACGTCGGCGTTTCCGACGGCTCCCGAGGCGCGCACGCGGCCGCGCCCCTCGCAGACGGGGCAGTTCCGATCCCGCCGTCCTTTTCCCGAGCAATCGGGACAGGTCCGCCTCCCGCCGGTGCAGTCGGTGCAATAGACCGCCTCTTTGAGGCTTTCGGCAAGGGCCCGCACGTGCTCCCGGGCGGAAGGGGGACCGCCCTGGGGGGAAGCCTCGAGCAGGGCGCGGTACGCGGCCTCGTAACCGGTTCCTTCGGAAAACGCCCGGTGGAGCCGGACGAGGAGGGCGGCGTAACGGACGGCGAAAGAGGACGACCTGAGCGCGGCGGCTTCATCCTGGAGGGAGACATGCTCGGGCCGGTTCCAGTTTCGCACCCAACAGAGAGCTTCCGAAGACGGCCCGGGAGCAGGGCGGGGGCTTTCCATGGGAAGCGGGGCATCCGACTCCGACCGTTCGCGCGGGAAAAGGGAGCGCGGGAGGGGGCGGACGTCCGGGACCTCGGCGAGGGGGGCGGGTGCGGTTTCCTCCGATCCGCGGAAGGAAGGGGCCTCCACGAGAGGTGCCGGCGCCGGCGGCGGGGCGGACGTCGAGGAATCAGGAGGGAAAGAGCGGGGGGTGACTTTCAGGACCGGCCGGGGAGCTTCGGGAGGGATCGACGCGTCCTGTCGCGAAGAAAGCAGGATCAGCAGGACCCCGACGATCCCCGAAACGATCGACGCCGCGGCGAAAACGGGTCGCCTCCACCCCGGCCGCGCCGGGGCCTCCGGGCGCCTTGGGGAGGGCGGACGCCGCAGGGGCGCCGGCGCCACGGAAGGGTGAGGTTCGACCCGTTCCGGCTCCTTGCAGACGACCGTTCGGAACTCGACGGAGCCGATCCTGAAGAGGTCCCCTTCCCGAAGCAGGTGCTGTTCGACCCGGCGGCCGTTCACGGCGATCAGGCGCTGGCCCGTCAGGTCGCGCAGAACGTATCCTTCCGGAGCGCGCCGGATGACGGCGTGGCGAGGGGCGGCGTCCTTCACCCGGATCGTGGCGTCCGGGGCGCTTCCGATCGTGACGGCTCCGTCGAGGGGTTCTCCTTCCTCCCCCTGAGGGCCGATCCAAACCAAGCCGAGTTTGTTCATGGGGCGGACGCCCGAAGGGTGTCTCACTCGACGATGAGGAACCCCGGGCGACCCGCGGTGCGCCCCCCGTCCGGCGCGACGCCGACCGGGAAAAGAGCGTGCAAACCCCGCTCGAGGCGGATGCCTTCGATCTGCCAGGGCGGTCCGTGGGCCGTTCCGAGCAGGCGGTGTCCGTCGCGGAACTCCACCGCGGTGTACGTCCCCTTGACCTCGGCGGCGAAGCGCAGAGGGGTGCCGGCCGGGACCTGTCCGCCGTATCCCATGCCGCAGTCGGGCCCATGTCCTCGGCTGCGGTATTCGACGACGGGAGAGGTCAGGCGCAGGTCGGGCCGGGCGGAATGGTAGGAGCGCCACATCCAGGCGGCGTATTCATCCGGGAGCCAGACCGGCTGGATCATGCCGGAGGCCTCGCGGACGGGCGCGATGGGATTCCACGAGCCGACGGGGTTGTAATCGCCCGCCCAGCCGTTCTCCCGGACGACCGGCCGGAGGCGGACGGGCTGTCCCGGCGGCGGAAGCTCGTCCGGCAGCCTCAGGGCGATGCAGCGGTCGAGGAACCCCATGAAGAAGTTGAATTTCGAATAGATTCCGTGGGGAAAACCGTACGTGTTGGCCCGGCACGAGAGGTCGGGCGGCGGCGTGGGCCGGTTTTCCACCTGGGCGCGGCGCGCGTCCCCTTCCTCGCGACGGGTCTTCTCCTCGGCGGGCGTGAACTCCCACGCGTAGGCGAACGGCACGTTCCGCGTCAGCTCGGGAACCTGGGCCAGTCGATTGGGAAAGGAATCCGTCCACGCGATCACGCGGTCCGGCGCCCGCCGGTAGAGATCGTGGCCGAGATGACTTCCGTTCTGGCCCAGCCAGCCCACCAGAGGAGCGGTCGCGAGCTCGGGGTGGCGGGTGTCCCGGGCGGCGTGGACGAGATACCGCAGGAGCAGGTCCATGCTGCCCACGGGATGGCCGAGGGTGTGCCGGCCGTTGCGCTTGTCGTTGTGTCCCAGGTCGTATTCGAAGGGCCAGGGGACGGTGACGAGCGCGAACCGCCAGAGACGGGCGAGCTCGCGCGGATCGGCGCTGTGGAAGACGAAGCATACGAAGACGCCCCGCACCGCGGGAACGTCGGGCGGCAGATAAAGGTGAATCCGGTCCGCGATCTTCCGGAATTCCGCCCAGGACGTGCGGTCGTCGAGTTTCTGTACGGGCAGCCAGCCGGGGGGGAAGTCCCGTCCGTCGGGAGGCGGGTCGGCCTGGAGCGCGATCAGAAGGACCGCCAGAACGCCCGGAAGAGTCATCCTTACGCCCTCAAGTCGTAGCAGGAAAGATGTCCCGTCACGGTGCGGAAGAAAAGGCAGCCGTCCGCATAAGGGACTTCCATGTACACTTCGTAGCCCGTGGCGGCCGATTCGGCCGGTTTCCAGGGGGAGCCCAGCTTCCGGAAGTCGGCCGGATCCGCCCGGAACATCTCGATCTCATCCTCATCGTGATGCACGGCGTCTTTCCAGTGGAGGAGCCGGTCCTCGACCACGGAGAGGAGCGATCCTTCCCAGGGATTTTCTTCCACGTGGAGGACCTCGCCGGTCTTCTCCTCCACGACGGCCAGATGTCGTCCGTCCGCTCCGTCCAACCCGTCATGGCGGGCATAAAGATAAACCCGCCCGTCCCGGACGGCCGTGCAGCGGTGGGCCGCGCAGTCCATCCAGTTGGCCAGGAGCAGCTCGGAGCGATCCGGCAGCGTCCAGGCCGGTTCGGCGCGGGAGGGGGTCACGCGAAAGGCGGCCAGGCGGGCGAACGTCCGGCCCAGCCGATCCTTCATCGCGGAATCCACGTAGGCGAAGACGTGTTCCGCCGAACAGACCAGGGAGGCGTAATTGGGAGCCAGTCCCTGGACGGTCCAGAGGACCTTTCCGTCGCGCGGGGAGATGAGGTGCATCGCGCCGCCGAGGGTGGCGGTCAGGAGGCAGGAACGTCCCTCCGTCTGGAAAAGGGCGGGCGTGGCGTAGGGGGAGTTGACGCCGGGACGTTCCCAGAGCCGGCGTCCGGTGTCCGGATCGATGCCGAGGAGTCCCATCGCCCGGGGGTCGTCGAAGGCCGGAGCCACCAGAACTCCGTCCGCCGCGATCAGGGAGGAATTCCATCCCCAGGAACCGGGAAGGTTTTTGGACTCCAGGCAGCGGCGCTTGCGCTCCTCGGCGGCCCGGTGCGCCTTTCCGATGTCCGTTTCCCAAAGTTTCCGGCCGTCCGCGGCGTCATACGCGTACAGGCGACCGGTCGTTCCGAGGGCGAAGACGCGCCCGGCGAACCACACGGGAGCCACGCCGAAGCCGAGGCGCTTGCCCATGTAGCGGTTGACCCCTTTGCGTTCCTCCACGGCCTTCCACACGGTCCGGCCGGTTCGACGGTCCACGGCCAGAACGAGGTCGTCCGCCTCCAGGCGCAGCTCCTGCTGGAGCTTCCGAAGTTCCTCGTCCCGGAGCGGGGTTTTCATGTTCTTGAGATGGGGCAGGTTTTCGGCCCACACGGAGCCTGAAGGCCGGAAGGAGGAGGAAAAGATCCGTTGATCCGCAACGATGGGACCGGAGCAGGAGCCGGGATGCGCGGGGCGTTTGAAGAGCACCGCGACATAGCCGGAGGCCGAGCCTTTTCCGTACCCCAGGTCGTTGTCTTCGCTCAGCCACAGGCGGCGGGCGCGGCGGAGGTCCTCCACCAGGCGATGGCCCCATCGCCGGGGGGTGAAGTTGCCGAAAGGGCCGTGGGCCATCGGCCACTCGGGCGAAGCGGCGGGGGCGTCC